>NZ_JBHWHH010000044.1:0-47720 GCF_042732555.1 Nocardia sp. NPDC059764 | reverse complement strand
GGGATCCCGGTGCGGCGCTTCGCTTTTGGAATCTGCCGACTGATCTCGCAACCTTGGGGGTAACTCACCGGGTACGCCCAGGATCGGTTCGGCTCCCGACAGGCGGCACGGGTGCGGGATCGGCCACGGCACCCGGCCGCCCGCTAAAGGCGCGGAGAGGCGGTCAAGCCAGGGCCTGCTCGATGTCCGAGAGCAGGTCGCTGATGTCCTCGATGCCCACCGAGAGGCGGACCAGGTCGGCCGGGACCTCGAGGGCGGAGCCCTCGGTGGAGGCGTGGGTCATGGCGCCCGGGTGCTCGATCAGCGATTCCACGCCGCCGAGGGACTCGGCCAGGGTGAAGATCTTGGTCTTGGAGCAGAACTCCAGCGCCGCTTCCTTGCCACCGTGCACACGCACCGAGATCATGCCGCCGAAGCGGCGCATCTGCTTCTGCGCGACGGTGTGGCCCGGGTGCTCGGGCAGGCCGGGGTAGATGACCTGGGCGATCTTGGGGTGGTTGGCCAGGAACTCGGCGATGGTCTCGGCGTTGTCGCAGTGCCGGTCCATGCGCAGGGCCAGGGTCTTGATGCCGCGCAGGGTGAGGAAGGCGTCCATCGGGCCGGGGACCGCGCCCGCGCCGTTCTGCAGGAACGCGAACTTGGTGTCCAGCTCCTGGTCGTTGGTGATGAGCGCCCCGCCGACCACGTCGGAGTGGCCGCCCAGGTACTTGGTGGTCGAGTGCAGCACGATGTCCGCGCCCAGCAGCAGCGGCTGCTGCAGGTACGGGGAGGCGAAGGTGTTGTCCACGACCAGCTTCGCGCCGCCCGCGTGGGCGACCTCGGCCAGCGCCGCGATGTCACCGACGTTCAGCAGCGGGTTGGTGGGGGTCTCCACCCACACCAGCTTGGTGTTGGGGCGCATGGCCGCGGCCACGGCGTCCACGTCCGAGATCGGCGCGACCGAGTACTCGATGCCCCACTGGGTGAACACCTTGTCGATGAGCCGGAAGGTGCCGCCGTAGGCGTCGTTCGGGATCACCATGTGGTCGCCGGGGCGCAGGTTGGCCCGGATCGCGCAGTCGGTGGCCGCCATACCGGAGGCGAAGGCCCGCCCGTAGGTGCCGGATTCGAGCGCGGCCAGGTTGGCCTCCAGCGCGGTCCGGGTCGGGTTGCCGGTGCGCGCGTACTCGTAGCCGCCGCGCATGCCGCCGACCCCGTCCTGGGCGAAGGTCGAACTCGCGTAGATCGGCACGTTCACCGCACCGGTCTGAGGGTCCGGATCGAACCCGGCGTGCACCGCCCGTGTGGAGAAACCCAGCTGATCGCTCATGCGAACAGCCTAAGGACGCGGCCGGTCCGCCCCGTCCCCGGGTCGGTATCGGCGCGGCGTTGTGGGCGTCACGCGGGCGGTCCTATCGTGGGCGCATGGTCACCGTAGACGAGCTGTTCGCCATCGACTCCCTGCTCAGTGACGAGGAACGCGCCATTCGCGAGACGGTGCGCGCGTTCGCGGCGGAACGGTTGCGGCCGCGGGTGACCGAATGGTTCGAGGAGGGGACCTTCCCGGCGCGGGAGCTGGCTCCGGAGCTGGGCAAGCTCGGGCTGCTGGGGATGCACCTGGAGGGATACGGGTGCGCGGGCACCTCGGCGACGGCGTACGGGCTGGCCTGCCTGGAGCTGGAGGCCGTCGACTCCGGGGTGCGCAGCATGGTGTCGGTGCAGGGCTCGCTGGCCATGACCGCCATCCACAAGTACGGGTCCGAGGAACAGAAGCTGCGGTGGCTGCCGGAGATGGCGGCCGGGCGGGTGATCGGCTGCTTCGGGCTCACCGAACCCGACTTCGGATCCAATCCGGGCGGCATGCGGACGCGGGCGCGACGCGACGGGGACGACTGGATCCTCGACGGCTCGAAGATGTGGATCACCAACGGGTCGGTGGCCGATGTCGCCATCGTGTGGGCGCAATCGCGCGAGGGCGAACGGGACGTGATCCGCGGCTTCGTGGTGCCCACGGACACACCGGGATTCAGCGCCCGGGAGATGAAACACAAACTGTCCCTGCGGGCTTCGATCACCGCGGAACTCTCCCTCGACGGCGTCCGGCTGCCCGCCGACGCGCAGCTGCCCGAGGCTCGGGGCTTGGCGGCGCCGCTGGGCTGCCTGTCGGAGGCGCGGTTCGGGATCATCTTCGGCGCGCTCGGCGCGGCCCGCGACTGCCTGTCCGCCGCGATCGAATACTCACGCACCCGCGAGGTTTTCGACAAGCCCCTCGCCGCCTACCAGCTCACCCAGGCCAAGCTCGCCGACATGGCGCTCGAACTCGGCAAGGGCGAACTGCTGGCCGTGCACCTCGGGCGGCTCAAGGACCGGCACGTGATCTCCAATGAGCAGATCAGCGCGGGCAAGCTGAACAGCACCCGGGAGGCCATCCAGATCGCGCGCGAATGCCGGACCATCCTGGGCGCGAACGGCATCACCCTCGAGTACCCGGTGCTGCGGCACGCCAACAACCTGGAATCCGTGCTCACCTACGAGGGCACCGCGGAGGTGCACCAGCTGGTGCTGGGCGAGGCGCTGACCGGCTCGAAAGCCTTCCGCTGAGCGGGACTTCCGGACGAATGCGTGATATATCACACTCGATCCCAGGGCCGCGGGTGGGTTGCTAGCATCGCCGGGTGTTTGTGCCCGGCTCCGCTCTGCTCGTCGTCTCGGCGCGTAAAACCCTGAATCGACTGCAGCGTACCCACGGAGCCCCCGCCCTGGAAGCCGCGGCGGTCTTCCCCGGCGTCAGCGCGGTCATCGACCAGCACGCCGCCGCCGTCCGCGACATCCTCGACCTGGGCGTCGAGAACTCCGGCCTGGTCCCCGTCAGCGTGCTGCTCGCCGGGTACGCCCGCGGCATCCTCGAGGACCTCCGCGAGGTCGAACACGCCGCGCTCCCGCGCTCTCCGCTGGACTGGCAGGACGCCGACTGGCTGCACCTCCGCCTGGCCGCCGTCTGCTCCCTCGCTCGCGCCTCCTGAACCCCGAAACGAGATCAGGGAGCCGCTGAGAGCTCCCTGACCCCGAAAGAGCGTCGGTTACATGTCGCCGCGATCCTGGTCGCCGTGCCGCGGTAGCCGGCCGCCCCGATTGGGGCGCTGCGCCGGGGGCGTCGGTTGATCGTTCTGCGGCGTCTGGCCGGATTGCGATGGCATCTGGCCACTCTGCGGTGACGGCATCCGGCCGGTTCCGGGTGCTGGCATCTGACCGGTCTGTTGCGGAGGCATCTGACCGGTCTGTTGCGGAGGCATCTGACCGGTCTGTTGCGGAGGCATCTGACCGGGCTGCGGCGGAGGCATCTGCCCGGGCTGCGGCTGGGGCATCTGACCCGGCTGTTGCGGAGGCATCTGGCCGCCGCCCTGCCCGTATCCGCCCTGCTGCTGATACCCCTGCGGCCCGTAACCCATTGCGCCACTGCCGGGTTCGGCCCATTTACCCGGAGGCATCTGGCCCATGCCCTGACCCGCCATGGTCGGCTGCTGCGCCATGGCGGCCCGTTGCGCGGCCATCGCCTCCTGCTGGGCCTGACGCTGGCGCGCGGCGTCCTCGCGGCCGCGCTGATACGCCTGGGCGTGGCCCTTCACCTCGGGCATCTCGCCCTCGATGGTGTCCAGCCAGCCCGACCAGCGCTGCTGCATGGGCCGGATCAGTCCGCCGCCGACACCGACGACGAGGATGCCGCCCACGGTGGCCAGGACGGTGATGAGGATCGGCATGGTGACCGAGGTGCCGACGCCGATCTGATTGAGCGCGGCGATGATGCCGATGCCCCAGATGAACACGGCCGCAATGCGTCCCAGCATGCGGCCGTAGTCGAGGCCGCTCAGCATGTTCGACACCATGTCCTGGACGACGCGGGCGATGGCGCCGGCGATGCAGACGATGATGATGCCGACGGCCAGTCGCGGCAGCCAGGCCACGACCGCATTCAGCATGGTGCTCACCGGATTCGGGCCGAAGACGCCGAAGCCGAGTTGCACAGTGATCAACAGGACCGCGTAGTACGCCAGCTTGGCGATGATGCCGGTGGCGTCGTAGCTGCCGCGGGCGAGCATGTCCTTGATGCCACCGCGTTCGACCAGGCGATCGAAGCCGACTCGGTGCAGGATTCGGGTCACCAGCCGGGCCACGAGTTTCGCCACGAACCAGCCGATGAGCAGGATGACCAGGAACCCGACGAATTTGGGCACCCAGGTGGCGATGGAACTCCACGCGTCGGAGAGCCCTCGCCCGATCTGGATATCGATAGCCGAACTCGAGGTGTGCATGACCCCGTCCCTTCGCTATCTGTTCCGGCCGGGTTGCCGGAACTGCTCCACGGGGCCGTTATACGCCGAGTCGATCCTCGGATCCGGCTGTTTGCGAAAGTGTTGCCCAATCGGATCGGACAGCCGCCCGAAAACGACGAATGGCCCGCCCCTCATCGGGCGGGCCATCGCGGTGTCGTCGAACGCCGGAGCGGTGGATCAGTACGCGCTGTTGACGTTGTCCATCGAGCCGTAGCGGTGCGCCGCGTAATTGCAGGCGGCGACGATATTGGCGACCGGATCCCAGACGTCGAAGGGGGTGCCGTCGACGTGGTAGGCGGCGAAGGTCGGGTCGATCACCTGCAGCAGGCCCTTGGACGGGATGCCCATGGCTGCGTTCGAGTCGTACAGGTTGATCGCCTGCGGGTTGCCGCTGGACTCCCGGATGATGTTGCGGAAGATGCCGTCGTAGCTGCCGGGGATGCCGCGCTGGGCCATGATGTCCAGCGCCTGGCGGATCCAGCCGTCCAGGTTGTCGGCGTAGACCGGCGGCGCGGGGGCCGGGGCCGGCTCGGGAGCGGGCGCGGGCGCGGGGGCCGCTTCGGGCAGCGGGGCCGGCATGGGGGCCGGGGCCGGAGCGGCGGCCTGGTGCTCGCCGGCCGACGCGAACTTGACGGTCGCGGCGGGCGCGGTGGCGGCGGCCAGGGTCTGCTTCAGCGCAGCGGGCTCGACATCACCGTTGGCGGCGCCGGCGGCGGTGAAGATGGAGCCGAACACGCCGAGGGCGAGAGTGGCGGCACCGGCCGTCCGAGCGGTGGCAACTACCTTGCTACGTTTGGCAGGGTCACTGAGAGCAGACATAACATTCTTGGGCATGGCGAATTTGGATTCCTGTTCGGTTTCGGGCTCGCGGGCCTGAAATGGCAGCGCTTGGTCACGCGGGCGTCTACCGACGCTCACCTGCACACTGCGGGCTGTTGTGGATGCTGTTGTGAAACCCGTTACGGGTCAATTGAGTTGGTGCCCTACCTAGAGGGCTGCAGCGAGGGCGACGGCCTCCCGGCCGTGGGCCTCAGCGCACCGATGTGGTGATCACGTTCCGCATGTGTGTTCACATCTCCTTGCGCCATCCAGACTTGCGGTCTGTTTCCGACAAGGTCACAGCTTGGTTGCGTGTAGTGAACACAGCTTGAATCAAAGGTGAACGAAAGGTGAACTAACCTCAGGCGCACGTCCGGGACCTGCATTAATACATGCGTTGACCTGGTCATTCAATTGAAACCACTAAGTGCTTCAGATCACAGAACAATTTCGCCCCCGATCGCGATATACCGACATTTGGCATATTTCGCGGCGTTTTACCGGCGTTTCGGATGCCTTTGGTAACGGTTCAGCAAATCACAGAAGTTATCTCAAATCACACACGTCACAATTCTCACGGCCGATAAAGACCCCGCAACGATGTACCGCCTCGGCGCGCCCGATCGGCGCCGCGCGGGGAGCAGCTCTCGCCGCCGGGCCGCATCCTGCACCTGGCCGAACAGGCCGTGCCCGCCCGCCGCGGCCGCGACCGGGCGGCGAGCCTGGCCGAGCTGCGCCGCCGCGCGGGCGGGCACCTGGATCCCGACCTGGTGGCGGTGTTCGCCGCCGACCCGGACGCGTGTGGGGCGTACTGGACCAACCGGACCTGCTGACCGCTGTGGTGAGCGCCGAACCCGGGCTGCCCACCGTGATCCGGCCGCAGGACCGCGATCATCTGTGCCGGCCCATGTCCATCGTGGTGGATCTGAAAGGCCGTTACCTGCTGGGACATTCGGCACACGTGGCCGAACTCGCCGACGCCGCAGCCGAACTCGCGGGCCTGGCCGCCGCCGATCGGGCGAGCCTGCGCGCCGCCGCCCTGCTGCACGACCTCGGCCGCGTGGCCGTCTCCAGTTCGATCTGGGATCAACCCGGCCCGGTCGACCCCGGCGACTGGGAAAGGATTCGGCCGCACGGGTGGATCCGCTTGTCCCGCGCCATAATTCACCGGCAAGCCGCATCACCGGTCGAGCAGAAGCCGAACCGCCCGCCGGGACCTTCACGGTTCCGGCGGGCGGTAAGACTTCGCGGTCGGCTAGACCAGCGCGTCGGTGCTCAGGAAGCCCAGCAGGTCGTGGCGGGTGATGACGCCGACCGGCTTGCCGTCCTCGACCACCATCAGGGCGTCGGTGCTCTCGAGCAGCTTGGTCGCGGCCGAGACCAGCTCGCCCGCGCCGATCAGCGGGAAGGCCGGGCTCATGTGCATGGAGACCGGGTCGGTCAGCTTTGCGCGGCCCTCGAACACGGCCGAGAGCAGATCGCGCTCGGTGACCGAGCCGGCGACCTCGCCCGCCATCACCGGCGGCTCCGCGCCGACGACGGGCATCTGCGAGACGCCGTACTCGCGCAGGATCTCGATGGCGTCGCGCAGGGTCTCCTGCGGGTGGGTGTGCACCAGGTCCGGCAGCTCGCCGGACTTGCCGCGCAGCACGTCGCCCACGTGCACCTCGCTGGCGGTGCCGTCCAGGCGCGAGCGCAGGAAGCCGTAGGAGCTCATCCACTGGTCGTTGAAGATCTTCGACAGGTAGCCGCGGCCGCCGTCCGGCAGCAGCACGACCACCACGGCGTCCGGATCGCGCTCGGCGACCTTGAGCGCCGCGACCACGGCCATACCGCAGGAGCCGCCGACCAGCAGGCCCTCCTCGCGGGCCAGGCGGCGGGTCATCTCGAAGGAGTCGGCGTCGGAGACGGCGATGATCTCGTCCGGGATGGCCGGGTCGTAGGCGGTCGGCCAGAAGTCCTCACCGACACCCTCGACCAGGTACGGGCGGCCGGTGCCGCCGGAGTAGACCGAGCCCTCCGGGTCCGCGCCGACGATCTTGACCTTGCCGCCGGAGATCTCCTTGAGGTACCGGCCGGTGCCGGTGATGGTGCCGCCGGTGCCGACGCCCGCCACGAAGTGGGTGATCTTGCCCTCGGTGTCGCGCCAGATCTCGGGACCGGTGGTCTCGTAGTGCGACTCCGGGCCGCCCGGGTTGGAGTACTGGTCCGGCTTCCAGGCGCCCGGGATCTCCCGGACCAGGCGGTCGGAGACGTTGTAGTAGCTGTCCGGGTCCTCCGGCGCGACCGCGGTCGGGCAGACCACGACCTCGGCGCCGTAGGCGCGCAGCACGTTGCGCTTGTCCTCGCTGACCTTGTCCGGGCAGACGAACACGGTCTTGTAGCCGCGCTGCTGCGCGACCAGGGCCAGGCCCACACCGGTATTGCCGGAGGTCGGTTCGACGATCGTGCCGCCGGGCTTCAGCAGCCCGGCCTTCTCGGCGGCGTCGATCATCTTGACGGCGATGCGGTCCTTCGAGCTGCCGCCCGGGTTGAGGTACTCGACCTTCGCCGCCACCAGTCCCGAGTTCGGCCCCACCACGGAGTTCAACCGGACGAGCGGGGTGTTTCCGATCAGATCGACGACATGGTTAGCGATGCGCATACCCATCATCGTTGCAGAAAGGAGATGCGGGCCTTCGCGCACGTCGGCGATATCACGCTTGCCGGAAATTACCATCGCCCCATGAGGATGCCGACGAGCTTGGCCGCCGCCTCCCTGCTGACCGTTCTCGGCAGCACGACCATGATCATCTCCGCCGCTCCCGCCCACGCCGGAACCATCGAGTTTCCGCAGGTCCCGAGCATGTATCACGATGCGATGCTGTGCGGCGGCAATATCCGATCCTGGGCGGACACCAGCCCGCAGTGGCCGGGCCGGGCGATCTTGAACGTGCAGGCGCTGCCGGTCGCCGGGTTCGATCCGGGCGAGTTCTCCTTCTCTCCGATGTGTGAGACCACCGCCACCGTCGCCTGGCGCAACATGAACACCGGCGCCGCCGGCGAATATCGAGTTCCCGTCCTCGCCGGCTTCTACGGCAGCGAGCACTACGCGTTGTTCCAGGACACCGGGCCCGGCCACATCGTCGTCACCGTCTACACCGACATGGCGAACATCCCGTCCCACAGCGCTTTCGACGTGCCCGCCTGACCGAGTGAGCGATATCCCACAGACCAGTGGATGGGATACGGGCATACCGGATGTAGGACGCTCAACACACCCGTCGTAAATTCGAAGAGGATCACCCCAGCAAAAAAGGAGTCCTCATGGCTGAGGCCGTCATCGTTTCGTACGCCCGCTCGCCGATCGGCCGCGCCGGCAAGGGTTCTCTGGTGAGCATGCGACCGGACGATCTGGCCGCGCAGATGGTGCAGGCCGCCCTGGACAAGGTGCCGGGCCTGGACGTCAACGATGTGAACGACCTGCTGCTGGGCTGCGGCCAGCCCGCCGGTTACGCCGGTTTCAACATCGCGCGCTCGGTCGCCGTGCAGCTCGGCTACGACACCCTGCCGGGCGTCACCGTCAACCGCTACTGCTCCTCCTCGCTGATGACCACCCGCATGGCGTTCCACGCCATCAAGGCGGGCGAGGGCGACGTGTTCATCTCGGCCGGTGTCGAGACCGTCTCCAACTTCCCGAAGGGCACCGCGGACGGCTGGCCGGACAGCCACAACCCGCGCTTCGCCGACGCCGAGGCCCGCACCCAGGCGACCAAGGCCTCCAACGCCACCTGGACCGACCCGCGCGCCGAGGGCCTGCTCCCGGACGTCTACATCGCCATGGGTGAGACCGCCGAGAACGTCGCCACCTTCACCGGCATCTCCCGCGAGGACCAGGACCACTGGGGCGTGCGTTCGCAGAACCGCGCCGAGGAGGCCATCAAGGCCGGTTTCTTCGAGCGTGAGATCACCCCGGTGACCCTGCCCGACGGCACCGTCGTCACCACCGACGACGGCCCGCGCGCCGGCACCTCCTACGAGAAGATCTCGCAGCTGAAGCCGGTCTTCCGCGAGAACGGCACCATCACCGCCGGTAACGCCTGCCCGCTGAACGACGGTGCGGCGGCGCTGGTCGTCATGTCCGACGCCAAGGCCAAGGCCCTCGGCCTGACCCCGCTGGCCCGCGTCGTGGCCACCGGCGTCTCCGGCCTGTCCCCCGAGGTCATGGGCCTGGGCCCGATCGAGGCCGTGCGCAACACCCTGAAGAACGCGAACATGACCATCAACGACCTCGACCTGTACGAGATCAACGAGGCCTTCGCCGTTCAGGTCCTGGGTTCGGCTCGCGAGCTGAACATGGACGAGGACAAGCTGAACGTGTCCGGTGGCGCCATCGCCCTCGGCCACCCGTTCGGTATGACCGGCGCCCGCATCACCGCGACCCTCATCAACAACCTGCAGACCCACGACAAGCAGTTCGGTCTGGAGACCATGTGTGTCGGTGGCGGCCAGGGTATGGCGATGATCATCGAGCGCCTGAGCTGATCACTCGGCACTGACGCGGGCCGCTCGACCTCACGGTCGGGCGGCCCGTTTCGTTTTCCCGGGCCGGGACCGGCGGCATTACCCGGCAGGTAATCGACTTCGTTCCGCGTAGGCGGAAACATCAAGGGCAACACAGCAATCCGATCGAGGAGCTCGAAATGCCCGGTTACGCCATCGCCAATCTGTGGGACGTGGACCTCAACGCCGAGATCGTGGAATACCTGGAGCGCATCGACTCCACGCTGGAAGCGTTCGGCGGCAGGTTCATCGTCCACGGCGGCACCCAGCGGGTCATCGAGGGCCCGGCCGACGCGATCGCCATCGTCATCGAATTCCCCGACCACCAGGCCGTTCTCGACTGGTACGAGTCGGACGCCTATCAGGCGATCCTGCCGCTGCGCGTGCGGAACTGCTCCAGCATCGCGATCCTCGCCGACCACTGCGGCGCGGATCACGTCGCCACCGACGTGCTGAAGGAGGTGGTGACCAACGAGTGAAGCTGTTCTCGGGCTTGGCTACACAGCAGTGGGCGGGCACCGGATTCCCGATGCCCGCCCACTCGCGTATTCAGCTGTCCGTCAGCCCTTCCGGACTAGCGGTCCTGGAAGTAGCTGAGCAGGCGCAGGATCTCGAGGTACAGCCAGACCAGGGTGACGGTCAGGCCGAACGCCACGCCCCAGGCCGCCTTCTCCGGAGCCTGGGCCCGGATGAGCTGGTCGGCGGCGTCGAAGTCCAGCAGGAAGCTGAAGGCCGCGACACCGATGACCACGAGGCTGAAGACGATGGCCAGCGGGCCGCCGTCACGCAGGCCGAAGCCGCCCGAGGTGAAGAAGCCGGCGACCAGATTGCCGAGCATGAGCACCAGGATGCCGATCATGGCGCCGACGATCATGCGAGTGAAGCGCGGGGTGACCCGGATCGCGCCGGTCTTGTAGACCACGAGCATGCCGAAGAACACGCCGAAGGTGCCGAGGACCGCCTGTGCGATCAGGCCCGAGCCGCCGACGCCGCCGATCTGCACATTGGTGAACAGGAACGAGAACGAGCCCAGCAGCAGGCCTTCCAGCGCCGCGTAGCCGAGCACCAGCGCCGGGTTGTCCTGCTTGCGGCCGAAGGTCATGATCATGGCGAGCGCGAAGCCGCCGAGACCGCCGGCCAGCAGGAACAGCATGGCGAGGCCGTGGTTGGCCGAGGTGAGCGCGTAGGACAGGATCGCCGTCAGGGTGACCACGCCGAGGGTGATGCCGGTCTTCTGGACGACATCGTCGATGGTCATCGGACGGGTGGTGGGCACGGCCGGCTGGTAGGGCTGCTGGTACCCGCCCGGGTACTGCGGCGGCTGCTGACCGTAGGGGTTGCTGGCGAACTGTCCGGCTCCAGGCGCCGAGCCGAAGCCGGCATAGCCGCCCTGCTGCGGCTGCAAGTTCCGGAAGACCGGGTTGGATGTGGAGCGCATTTCCGTGCGTCCCTTTCTGGAGTCGCGGCTCACGTCGGTCGTGGCCAGTGAAGCTAGTCGTCCAACGCGTGGTGGGGGCCGGGAGTTCCCGAACCCCACCAGATCAGACTAAACGGACTTTACCTCAGCTTTACTGAAGGATCAGTTCAGTTGACCCATCACACGAGTGGCGATCAGCTCCAGGTGGTCCAGATCCGACAGGTCCAGCACCTGCAGGTAGACCCGGCGCGTCCCGGCGATCTCCGCGTAGCGGCCGAGCTTGTCGACCACCTCGTCCGGGCTGCCCGCCAGGCCGTTGGCCCGCAGCTCGTCCACCTCGCGCCCGATGGCGGCCGCCCGCCGCGCCACCTCGGCGTCACTCGCGCCGACACAGGCGACCAGGGCGTTGGAGAAGGTGATGTCCGCGGAGTCGCGGCCGATGTCCTTGGCCGCCATACGGACCCGATCGAACTGGTCGGCGCTGGCCTCGGCGGACTGGAACGGCACATTGAACTCGGTCGCGTACCGCGCGGCCAGGCGCGGGGTCCGCGTGGCGCCCATGCCGCCGATGATCACCGGGACCCGGTCCTGCGCGGGCTTGGGCAGCGCCGGGGAATCGGTGAGCGTGTAGTGCTCGCCCGCGAAGGAGAAGGTCTCCCCCACCGGCGTCGACCACAGGCCGGTGACGATGGCCAGCTGCTCCTCGAAGCGCGGGAACTTCGCGGCCGGGAACGGGATGCCGTAAGCGGCGTGTTCGGCCTCGAACCAGCCCGCGCCGAAACCGAATTCGACGCGGCCGCCGGACATGGCGTCGACCTGGGCCACCTCGATGGCCAGCACGCCCGGGTGCCGGAAGGTCGCCGAGGTGACCAGGGTGCCCAGCCGGATGCGGCTGGTCTCGCGGGCCAGCCCGGCCAGGGTGATCCAGGCGTCGGTGGGGCCGGGCAGGCCGTCCGCGTCGCCCATCTTCAGATAGTGGTCGGAGCGGAAGAAGGCGTCGTAGCCGAGGTCCTCGGCGGCCTTGGCGACCGTGCGCAGGGTGTCGTAGGACGCGCCCTGCTGGGGTTCGGTGAAGATTCGAAGATCGATTCGTCCCATGAACCCTATTGTTCGGCGTCGCGCAGACCACACACCGACCGGGTCACGGTGAATTTGCGATTGCGGCCCATCACATCGGTTCTGCCGACCATGCGCTCCATGACGCTGCGGTAGTTCAGGTGTGTGTTGTAGACGGTCCAGAGTTCGCCGCCGGGGCGCAGGACGCGGCCGGTCTGCTGGAACATCTTGATGGCCGAACCGGTGTGCACGGCCGCGCCGATGTGGAAGGGCGGATTGCACAGCACCAGGTCGGCGCTGTTGTCCGGGACGCTGGACATGGCGTCATCGCGCAGCACGGTGACCCGGTCGGCGACATCGTTGGCGGCGACGGTGGCGCGGGTGGAGGCGATGGCAGCGGCGGACTGGTCGGTCGCCGTAACCCGAATGCCGGGGCGGGCCTTGGCCAGGGCGACCGCGAGAATGCCGGTGCCGCAACCCAGATCGATGGCATCGCGGGCATCGGGCTTCATCCGGCGCAGGTGGTCGAGCAGGAAGCGGGTGCCGATGTCCAGGCGCGGGCCGGAGAAGGCCGCACCGTGCGCGACCACCTCCAGGTCCGGTTCGTCGAGGCGGTTGCGCACCGGAAAACGGGGTTCACCAACGGGTTTGGGATCGGCCGCGAGCAGGATGCGGGACTTCTGACGGCCGCGGCTGGCGCGCACCGAGCCGAAGGATTCGGCCAGCACCTCGTTCATGGCCGGGGTCAGGTACTTGTCGCGGCCGCCGGCGAAGACCTCCACCTCGGGCAGCGCGAAACGCGCGATGGCGTCGGCGGTCTCGGCCAGGCCGGACAGGGCGCGCGGCAGCCGCCACAGCACCACGCGTACATCGGCGAGGAGGTCCGGGCCCAATTCCTCGGTGGAATAGCGATCGGATAGTCCGACAATTCGGGCGTTGTTGGCGAGCGCCAATTCTCCGGTCAGCAAATCCTGATGCACGCGCACGCCGCGTAGGTCGTGCGCGGCGATCGCGCCGAGCGTCAACGCGCCGTAGCCGTCGTCGATCACCGCCACCCGCTGGTCTCCCACGGCGGCCAGCGAATCGGCGGCGACATCCAGCATGAGCCGGTCAGCGGCATCGACCGCGTACAGGTTCACCGCTTCGACATCCGGATACCGCCGCAACCGGCGTAATACGTCCTCGACCTCAACCACACCTACAGTGTGCTAGATCATTGCCGGACTATTCCATTCGGCACCGCCGGTGGCCTTTTCCGAAATGAAATGACCTGTGCGCATTCTCGTTCACGCCGAATGGATTTCCGCCGCGCTCCCGTCGCCCGGGGCATGAACGCGGCCGCCGCGATCATGACCGCCGCCATCAGGGCCACACCGACGAAGACCAGATGCACCGCGGGCGCGAGATCGGCCGCGGCCGGATGGTCGGCGTTGCCCAGGCGCGCGTTGACGACCGCGCCGAACACGGCCACCCCGACGGCGCTGCCCAGCGAGCGGGCGAACATATTGGTGGCGGTCACCACGCCGCGCTCGGACCATTCGCTCTGCGACTGCGCCGCGATCAGGGTCGGGGTGGCGACCAGGCCCATGCCCATCCCGACGATGAAGCAGCCGATGGCCACCTGCGCCAGGCTCGAGCCGGTGCCCACCAGCAGCAGTGATGCCGCGCCGGCGCTGGCGAGGACGGTGCCGATCATGGCGGTCGATCGGAAACCTATGCGCAGGTACACCTTCCCGGCCTGGGACGCCGCCAACGGCCAGCCGAGCGTGAGCGCGCCCACGGTGAGTCCGGCGATCATCGCGCCGCTGCCCAGCACGCCCTGGGCGAAGGTCGGCACATACGAGGTGAGCCCCAGCAGGATCGCGCCGACCAGCAGCGAGACCAGGCTGCTGGCCACCACCACGCGGCGGGTGAAGATCCACAGCGGCAGAATCGGATTCGCGGCCCGCCGCTCCACCAACGCGAACGCCACCAGCGTCGCCGCGCCGCCGCCGAACAGCGCCAGGCTGGCGGCCGAACCCCAGGCCCAGGCCTGCCCGCCCTCGAGCAGCGCCAGAATCAGCGCGCCCGCGCCGACGGTCAGCAGCCCGGCCCCGAGATAGTCGATCCGATGACTCTGCCGCGGAGCGCTTTCGGTGAACTTGCGCTGGATCATCCAACCGGCCAACGCCGCCAGCGGCAGGTTGACCAGGAAGATCCACCGCCAGCTGACATATTCGGAGAACACCCCGCCCAGCAGTGGACCCACCACCGAGGAGGTCGCCCACACGCTGGCCAGGTACGCCTGCACCTTGGCCCGCTCCTGCACGGTGTAGACGTCACCGGCGATGGTCATCGCGATCGGGCTGACCGCGCCGGCCCCGATGCCCTGCACCGCCCGGAACACGATGAGTCCGAGCATGCTGGTGGCGAGCCCGCACAGCAGCGACCCGAGCGCGAACACCCCGATCCCGAACAACATCACCGGTTTCCGCCCCACCATGTCGGCGAGCTTGCCGTAGATCGGCACGGTCACCGCCTGCGCCAGCAGATAGATACTGAACAGCCAAGGGAACTGCGCGAATCCGCCGAGCTGGTCGGTGATGGTGAGCACCGCGGTCGCGATCACCGTGGAGTCCAGCGCCACCAGCGACGTCGACAACATCAACGCGGCCAGAATCGGCCCACGCTCCGACCGCAATCCGATCGACGACTTCACATCCGTAGCCGTCACCGGCAACCCCTTCTCCACGACCCGACTCACCAACGAGTCGAACGCATCGCCCGGGCCGCTATTCCCGCGGGGTCAGAGCTATTCCCACGGGGTCAGAACAGTCCGAGGCTGCCCGACGACCATCCAGCGCTGCCCGAGCCGAGCTGGCCTGCCAGTCCGCACGGGGAGGTCGCGGGCGGCGTGGCCGGCGTGCTGCCCGCGGGTGCGGATTGGACGTCAACAGCCACCGTCACCTTCTGCCCGGCGTACTCGACAGACAGGACGTGATGTCCGGCCGTCGCCGGGACCCAGTTGATGCTGGCCCATGGCCGCATCTCGCTGTCACCGACGTGCGCCGATTCCACGCCCGTAATGCACTGGCCGTTATCGTAGAAGCTCACCCATTTGTCCGCGTCGCCGTAGTTCAGGCTTGCGGAGACGGTGTATGCGGTTCCGGTGTAATAGGTTTCGGCGCTGGTGATGCGAAACCCCAGGATCTCGGCCGATGCGGTGGGCGCACCCGCCGTGACCACAATCATGGCGGCGGCGAATCCCGCTGTGCCCCAGCCGATTCGGCGGCCTCGATGCGAACTGGGAGAACCCATAGCGGGAACCCTTTCTCTTCGACGACGCTCCGTTCCCACCGCGAATCTTGATCTGAAGTACAGGTGTCTACACGCCCCCGTTTCTGGGGTCTCCAGCCGGTCACCCGCCTCGGCTAGAGCGTGGCCGCGAGGTCTCGGAGGACCGGCAGGCTGACCGAGCCGGCGCCGAGGACCTTGTCGTGGAAGGCCTTGATGTCGAAGGCGGTTCCCAGGCGGTCGGCGACCTGCGCGCGCTGGCGGCGGATCTCGAGCTGGCCGACCTTGTAGGCGACCGCCTGGCCGGGCATGGCGATGTAGCGGTCGATCTCGACGCGGATCTCCTCGACGCCGACCGGGGCGTTGGCGACCATGAAGTCGATGGCCTGCTGGCGGGTCCAGCCCTTGGCGTGCAGGCCGGTGTCCACCACCAGGCGGCAGGAGCGCCAGGAGTCGGCGGCCAGCATGCCGATGCGGGCGAGGTCGTCGGGGTAGAGGCCCATTTCGTCGGCGAGGCGTTCGGTGTAGAGCGCCCAGCCTTCGACGAAGGCGGTGTTGGAGAACGACATTCGCTGGAAGGGCGGGAGGTGGTCGAGCTCGTTGGCGATGGTGAGCTGGAGGTGGTGGCCCGGAATGGCCTCGTGGTAGGCGACGGCCGCGGTCTCGTAGCGGTTGCGGGTGCCGGGCTCGCGCAGGTTGACGTAGTAGGCGCCGGGACGGGAGCCGTCGGCGGCCGGGGGGAAGTAGTAGGCCGCGGGCGCGTCGGCGGCGAGGAAGTCGGGGACGGGCAGGATGTCGCAGGATTGGCGCGGCAGCCGGCCGAACCAGCGGGGCATCTCGGCCTCGGCGGCGGCCAGGCAGGCGCGGGCGTCGGACATGATGTCCGCGGCGTCGGTGTAGCGCAGCGCGGTGTCCTCGCGCAGCCGGGCGAAGATGGCGGTCTGGTCGGTGAGACCGAATTCGCGCCCGCCGATCTCCTCGTATTCGGCCCGCAGTCCGGCCAATTCGTCCAGGCCCAGCTGGTGGATCTCGTCCGCGCCGAGGTCGGGCAGCGTGGTGTGCCGTTGCAGCAGGCGGCGGTAGATGTCCGCGCCGTCGTCGCCGAGCCAGCACAGGCCGGGCCGCTCGTCGGGGCGGGCGACCGGCCGGAGCTCGGTGTCGAGCGCCTCCCGATAGGCGGCGAACGCGGGACGGATGACATCGCGCGCGACCTCGGTCAGCTCGGCGCGCCAAGCGTTTTCACCATCCCAGTCCGCCGGACCCGCGAGGGTGACGAAGGGATCGTCGGCCAGATCGGCGGACAGATACCCGTCGAGCTGATTGATCGACCGCTCGATGGTGATGTGCGCGGGCGTGCGCCCCGCGGCCAGCCCGGCGCGGAACCGCTCCACGGCCTGCTCCATCAGGGTCCCGAACTGCCGATACCGCAGCACCAGATTGCGCGCGTTCTCCGGCGCGGGCGCGTTCACCTGCGGCGCCATGGTCAACATGGACGAATGCACCCCGGTCATCTGATCCGAGGCCATCTCCACCGGCCGCCACTCCAGATACGAGACCGCCGAAGCCAATTCGGTCCGCAGCAGACTCCGCGTGGTGCGGTCCTCCGCACTCAGCCCCGCCGCGTCCAACGCGTCCACCTCGGCGAGCAGCCCCCGCCAGGTGCCGAGCAACCGCTCCTCCGCCCCCGCCGACAGATCCTCGATCCGATCATCGAATCGCCTGTCCCCCAGCAGGGTCGCCTCACTGGGCGCGGACTCCAGCATGGCGTCCCAGTACCGGTCGGCGAGTGCGATGAGCTCCTTGTGCGCGTCCATGCCGACCATCATGCCCGCGCCCGCCCCCGCCGCGGAGTCGCCGCGAAACTTCGCACCCTCAGCGGCGGGGCGGCACCGGGATGCGCATGAGATCCTCGGCCACCACGATCTCGCCGTCGAAATGGGCTCGGGCATCGGCGAGATGCTGGTCGGGGGTTCGGTAGCGCTGGGAGAAATGGGTGAGGACCAGGGTGCGGACGCCGGCGCGGGCGGCGACCTGGGCGGCTTGACCCGCGGTGAGGTGGCCGTATTCGACGGCGAGCTTCTCGTCGGCGTCGACGAAGGTCGCCTCGATGACCAGCATGTCGACGCCTCGAGCCAGCTCGTGGACGCCGTCGCAGAGGCGGGTGTCCATGATGAAGGCGAAGCTCTGGCCCGGGCGCACCTCGCTCACTTCGTCGAGAGTGACCGTGCGCCCGCCGATCTCGACCGCTCCGCACCGCTGCAATTCCCCGACCACCGGCCCCGCCAACCCGAGCTCGCGCAGCCTTTCGGGAATGAAGCGCAGGCTGTCCGGCTCGTCCAGCCGGTACCCGAACGCCTCCACCGAATGCGACAGCGGCGCGGTCCGCAGCGTGAAACCGGCTCCCGGTGTCGGTAGTTCACCGGTCTCGGTGATCGGGTGCGGACGCAGTTCGCCCAGCCGGTCGTGCTCGGCGGAGTCCACCAGCCGCTCGTAGAACACCTTGCCCGAGGCCGGGAAGTAGACGTCCACCGGCTGCAGCGCCCCATCGAGACTGATGCGACCCAGCACGCCGGGCAGGCCGAAGCAGTGGTCTCCATGGAAGTGGGTGACGCAGATGCGGGTGATGCCGCTGGCGGCCACGCCCGCGAAGCTCATCTGCCGCTGGGTGCCCTCCCCCGGGTCGAACAGCAGACCCTCGCGATCCCAGCGCAGCAGGTAGCCGTTGTGGTTGCGCTGTTTCGTCGGTACTTGGCTGGCCGTTCCCAGAATGACCAGTTCGCGCTGTGACACGGCCGCCAGGCTACCGGCCGACCGGCGGATCCTCGCGGCGGCGAGTCCGGCGCGTCCCGGCGGAGATACCAGCAGGGGGTATGACCCGCGTGAGTAGAATGTCCGGGTGGTCGAGCAACGGTCCCCCGGCACCCGGTTCATCCGGGCCTTCGGGCTGCTCGCACTGCTGGCCGGATTGGTGGCCATGCACGCCCTCGTGTTCGGCATGAACCACGACGGCATGAGCCACGATTCCGGTCCCGCCATGAGTGCACCGGCCGCGATGGCCGATTCGCACGACGCGCAGCTGGAAACCGCACCGATCGCGATGTTGACGGCGATGGATCAGTCCATGTCCATGCCGGGCTGCGGCGGTGACTGCGGCAATGGTCACGCCGGTATGCACGGCTGCCTGTTCGTCCTGACGGCCTTGCTGCTCGGCCTCGGGCCGGCACTGCTGGCCTGGGTCGGACCCGGCCGCCGCGACACGCTCGTCTCGACCCCGCGCCATCCGCGCGGATTCCCCGCCCGTCCACCTCCGTGGACGGTTCTCTCCCTGGCCGACCTGGCGATTCTGCGGATCTGATGGGCCCGCCGCGCCGCGTTACCTCGCGCGGACGCGGACTTCGGCATGCCCGGATGCGGATCACTCACCAAACCCCAAGGAGTTCAACCATGTTCAGCACCCGTCTCAAGTTCGCCCTGATCGCCGCCACCGCCGCCACCGCGCTCGTCGCGGCGGGCTGTAGCAGCAATGACAGCGAGGGCTCGAAGGCCACCACCACGACCGCGGCCATGGATCACGGGACCATGCCCGGCATGGATCACGGCAAGACCAGCACCTCGGCGCAGGCGGCCACCCGCAGCGACTTCAACGACGCCGACGTGACCTTCCTGCAGATGATGTACCCGCATCACGCGCAGGCCGTGGAGATGGCGAAGCTGGTGCCGACCCGCTCACAGAATCAGGAGCTGCTCACTCTGGCCAAGGCCGTGGAGGCGGCGCAGACCCCGGAGATGCAGCAGATCACCACGCTGCTGCAGAGTTTCGGCAAGCCCGCCCCGTCCGCCGACATGGGCGGGCACGCGGGCATGGACGGCATGATGACCAAGGATCAGATGGCGAAGCTGGAGAGCCTGTCCGGCCCCGAGTTCGACAGGCTGTGGATGCAGATGATGATCGAGCACCACAAGGGCGCGATCACCATGGCGAACACCGAACTGGCGCAAGGCACCAACGCCGATTCGAAGGCGATGGCGCAGGCCATCGTGAATGCCCAGCAGCAGGAGATCGATCAGATGAACAAGATGCTGACCCAGGGCTAGGTATCGAAACGCGAACGGGTGCGCCGGTTTTCCGGCGCACCCGTCGGGGGGCGTCTCGTGGGCGTTCGGGGCGGAGGACCCGAGCTACGAGAGTTGTTCTGCTAGCTGCCGATGACAGCGTTCATGATGGTGCCGGCGCTGGTGGCGGTCGCGCCGCCGATCATGGCCCCGGCCACCATCTTCGGTGACTCGAGCCCGCCGCCGCTCCACTTCTCCCAGGCGAACCGGCCGCCGCCGTAGGTGATGGCGGTGACGCCGGACAGCATGGTGAACCAGGTGAAGTAGCGGACCAGCTTCATCAGCTTGTCCGCCACCGGCGGCGTCTCCGGGGTGGGGTTGCCGATCTGCGCGACAACCGAGGTGTAAGCGTCATGCACGGCGAGGAGCATGCTCACGATCGGTTCCTCTCGGGATGCTGAAGCGGTGCTGATGGGCGGAACTTGTGGCACAACTCTCACTATTCGAGAGCAATTGAACCGCATTCCGGGAGGTGAATCCGTGACGACACACCACCGGCACCGAACCTGAGCACCCGATCAGCTACCGGTTTTCACATCTCGGCTGTTCAGCAGGGAGTGCCGGCGCCCGTAGGCGAAGTACACGACCATGCCGATCGCCATCCAGATGACGAACCGCAGCCAGGTCTCCACCGACAGGTTGAGCATGAGCCACGCGCAGGCCAGCACCGACAGGATCGGGATGAGCGGCACCAGCGGCACCCGGAATCCGCGCGGCAGGTCGGGGCGGGTGCGGCGCAGTACGACCACGCCGATGGACACCAGCACGAAGGCGAACAGCGTGCCGATGTTGACCATTTCCTCGAGCGTGCCGAAGTCGACGAACCCGGCCAGCACGGCGCAGACCACGCCGACGATGGCGGTGATCCGGACCGGGGTGCCCTTGGAACCGGTGTGGGCGAGCCTGCGCGGCATCAGGCCGTCGCGGGCCATGGCGAACAGCACGCGGGTCTGGCCCAGGAACAGCACCATGACGACGGTGGTGAGACCGGCCAGCGCGCCGATGGAGATGAGGTTCTTGGCCCAGGTGACGCCGTGGATGGCGAAAGCCGTCGCGAGCGTGGCGTCGTTGCCCTGCAGGTCCTTGTAGGACACCATGCCGGTGAGCACCAGCGACACGGCCACGTACAGCACGGTCACGATGGCCAGCGAGCCCAGGATGCCGCGCGGCACATTGCGGGCGGGGTCCTTGGTCTCCTCGGCGGCGGTGGCGACGACGTCGAAGCCGATGAACGCGAAGAATACGATGGAGGCCGCGGCGAGCAGGCCGTACCAGCCGAAGTGGCTGTTGCCGCCGCCGGTGACCAGCTGGAACAGGGTCTGGTGGACCGCGCTCGCGCCGCTGTCGGCATTGGGGACCGATGCGGGGACGAACGGCTTCAGGTTGGAGGCCTTGAAGTAGGTCGCGCCGACCACGACCACCAGGGCGATGACGGCCAGCTTGATGGCGACCGCAACCGCGGACACGCGCGAGGACAGCTTGGTGCCCATGGCCAGCAGCACGCCGAGGATGGCGATGAGCAGCACCGCGCCCCAGTCGAACTTGACCGATCCGATGTGCCAGATGGGCTGGGTGTTCAGGACCGTGCCGAGGTACTGCGACCAGCCCTTGGCCACGACCGAGGTGCCGAGCGCGAATTCCAGGATCAGGTCCCAGCCGATGATCCAGGCGATGAGCTCACCGAAGGTGGCGTAGGAGAAGGTGTACGCGCTGCCCGCGACCGGGACGGTCGAGGCGAACTCGGCGTAGCAGAGGGCGGCCAGGCCGCAGGCCACGGCGGCGAACACGAAGGCCAGCGAGACGGCGGGCCCGGCCATGTTGCCCGCGGTACGCGCGGTGAGGGTGAAGATGCCCGCGCCGACCACGACCGCGACGCCGAAGACCGTGAGGTCCCACGAGGTCAGTTCCTTGCGGAGCTTGGCATCCGGATCGTCGGTGTCGCGGATCGACTGTTCGACCGACTTGGTCCTGAACAATCCGCTTCCGCGCGGGGCCGCGGGACCGGCGGTGTCTCGCGGGGAGTCCGATAGCGCCACTGTCTCTCCTAAATCTGGCTTCTCGGCAACAAAGTAGTTCTCGCCGATCGGTCACCGGCAGGCTCCCGACCGGTGTGCCGTCGCTGGTGGCCGGAGTTGTCGGCATCACACGAAACCGTAGCATCGGCTGGTACGTACCAGTTCAGCAACTGGCTGGACAACGACAAGATCCCTGCGTGCCGTCACCGCGCCACGCCGGGGACCGTCAGGTCGGATTACTGTTTCGGTATGGGTGTCGGGGGCCAGACCACGGGCGGTGATCCCGAAGCGCTGGACCGGGTGCTGGCCGGCGCCCGGGGAGTCCGGGTCCGCGAGATGCCGGGCGACGCGCCGACCCTGATCGAGGAGCGCGACCCGGTTGCCGTGCGAGCGCTGCGGGAGGCGCTGCGCGTCTCCGATCTGCCCGGCTTCGTGTGCATGTGCTGGGGCGATGTGGTCCTCGACTTCTTCGACGCCGGCGAACGCTCCCTCACCTCCGTGACCCTGCATCACGGCTACTCGATCCGCTGGCCCGGCTGGCCGCAGGACGCGCGGCTCGCGGACGGGATGCGCTCACTGGAATGGCTGGCGGTGCGCGGCGTCCCGGTGCCGCTGCAGGAGTTCCGCGCGGCCGAGCGGCGCCAGGCCGAGAGCGACCGCATCGCATACCGCTGGGTGGCCGAGATTCCCGATCCGCTCATCCCCTTCGCCGGACTCTTCCTGGATACGTCCACCACCGGCGGCGGTCTGACCGGGCCCCAGGTGGAGGAGGCCCGCGCCCTGCTCCTCATGGCGTACCCGGATCCCGTCGATCGAATCCTGCGACTGTGCGCCTGGTTCGCCGGAGGCACCGGGAGGTACTCGGGATACCCTGCGCACGAACGCATTCCGGCGCAGTTCCTGCTGCTGGAGGACCGCGCCGATTTCGCGCGGGCGGTGGAGCTGGCCGACGAACACGCCACCACGGGCGCGGTCCGCTACCTGCTCAGCTGGGATACCCGGAAGTGCTTGGCCCACCTGCTGTCCGCGCTCTCCCCGGGCGGCTGCCGCAAAATTCTGGCGCACGCCCGGGACGCGGAAGCCCGCCGCTGGCTACAACGCCGCATCGCGGGATTGCAGTAGATCAGCCGACCGGGGCCGGGCGCAGCAGCTGCTCACCGCAGAAGCGCCGGACCACTTCCTCATCGCTGAATTCGGACTCGGGAACGCCCTTTTCGTTGTCGACGCGGCAGGTGCTGTGACCGTCCTTGTCGTAGGTCCGGATGATCTCGGCGACGAACACCAGCGTCGATCCGACGAACTTCTGGAATTCGATGTACTTGTCCGCGGGACCGCTCTTGGCCTCCCCCGCGATGTAGCCGCTCGCCGTGCGAGCGACCCCGATACCGAAAAGGCGTCCGGCCTCCACGAATTCGAGCTTGTCGGCCTTGGGCCGGAAGATGACGTAGTTCGAGTTCCCCACGATCGCGGTGGAGATGGGCACGATCAGCTCGTCGCGGCCGTCGACGTCCAGGTCGGCCAGATAGGGCTCGGAGGGCACCTCGGTGTCCTGGACGTACAGGGTCTGGAGGGACTTTCCGTTGCTCCCCGTGACTTCGATGTTCGTCCGAGCGCCGCTGCCGGCACTCGCCTTGTGCCGCACGATGAACGAGAGCCCCGCCCTGTCGTGAGAGGTCAATCGGCACTCCGGCAGCACATCGTGTGCGCCCGCGCCCGCGCCGTGGATATCACCGCACATCGGCAGGGCTGCCGTGTCCACCGTCGTGGTCGGAGCCGGTTCGGTGGTCGTCTTCGCCGCGACCGGCGTCGAAGTCGACGCCGGAGCCTGCGGATCCGCGGTGGTGTCGCCGGACCCGCAGGCGGTGAGCAGCATGCATATCGTGATGGCCGACATCGGCCAGAGCCTCCCCATGCCGTGGAGATTAGCCTGGATTCCATGGTCGAGTTTCCCGAGAGCAACGTGGGTCCGAAGTTCAAGGGCAAGCGGGTCGGGTACTTCCGTGAGACGGCGGGGTATCGGCGGTACGCGCAGGCGTACCAGGACGGGTTCGAGCAGTTGCCGCCGGCGCGCGAGACGGTCGACGTGCCGACGAGTTTCGGCGTCGTGCGGGCCTATCGGTTCGGCGACGGGGACGCGACGCCGCTGGTGCTGTTGCCGGGACGGCAGGCCGCGACCCCGCTGTGGGCGGCGAATCTGCCCGGGTTGATGGCGGTGCGTCCGGTGATCACGCTGGATCTGCTGGGTGAGCCGGGATTGAGCGTGCAGTCCAAGCAGTTGACCGATGACGCGGATCAGGCGACCTGGCTCTCGGAAGCGCTGGCCGCGTTGGAGTCTCGTCCCGTGCACGTGCTGGGGGTGTCGATCGGCGGCTGGTCGGCGGTGAATCTGGCGGTGCGCCACCCGGAGCGGGTCGCGTCGCTGATCACCCTGGACGCGCCGTTCGTGTTCGGCGCGATGACTTGGAAGATGATCGTCATCTCGCTGGGCTCGGTGCTGCCCGGCATGCCGGAGAAGTGGCGCAATGCGTTGCTGAGCTGGATCTCGGGTGGTGTGCCGGCGCCGCAGGACATGCCGGAGGGGCGGTTGATCGCGTCGGGCATGAAGGACTTCGCCGCGTACTTGCCGATGACGAATCGGATTTCCCGGGAGCAGCTTTCGGCGCTCGCGCAGCCGTATCTGGGCATCTTCGCGGGCCGCAGCATCGTGCACAATTCCCGCAAGCTGGCGGACCGGGCGCGAAAGCTGGTGCCCGGCGGGCAGTTCGAGGTGTGGCCGGACGCATCGCACGCCATCAATGGCGAGTACCCCGACGAGATCGCGGCGCGGGTCGCGAAGTTCCTCGGCGAGATCGAGCCCGCCGAGGACTGATTTCGTCGTCTACGGCACCAGGACGGCGCGACCCCGGATGTGCCCGGCGTCCAGGCGGCGCAGGGCGTCGGGGCCGTCGTTGAGGTCGAAGCGCTCGACCTCCATGTGGATCTTGCCCGCCTGCGCGAGGGCCACGCAGGCGTGCAGGTCGCCGCGGGTGCCGCCGAGCGACTTGCGCACGGTCGCGCCCCAGGGCCAGCCCGGACCGCCCGCGGGTCCGGCGGTGATCTCCGGTGCGCCGCCGCCGATTCCGACCATGCGATAGGCGCCGTTGGGCGCGACGGTCTCGCAGGCCAGCTTGGCCGTGGCGTCGACGCCGACGAAGTCGAACACGGCGTCCGCGCCGCGACCGTCGGTGAGGTCGAGGATCTGCTTGGCGGTGTCGTCGCCGGAGAGGAAGCCGATGTCGGCGCCGCAGTCGCGGGCCAGGTCCAGCTTCTCCTGGGCCTGGTCGACCGCGATCACCCGGACGCCCGAGATGGCCTGCAGGATCTGCACGCCCACGTGTCCGAGTCCGCCGATGCCGATGGCGACGACGGTGCCGCCGGGCCGCAGGGCGTCCCGGGCGCCGCGAATCGCGTGGTACGCGGTGAGGGCGGCGTCGGCGACGGGGGCGGCCTGCACGAAGTCGAGGTCGCCGATGGGCACGAAGGCGCTGGCCGGGATCCGCATGTATTCGGCCATGCCGCCGTCGAGGACGAGGCCGGGGGTGGGCGGCATGGCGACGCGGCCGGCGGCGAGGCAGACGTTCTCGTTGCCACTCACGCATTCCCGGCAGACGCCGCAGGTCCAGAACAGGTAGACCAGGCCGCGTTCGCCGATCTCGCGGCCGTTGACGTCGGAGCCGATGGCCTCGATGGTGCCCGCGACCTCGTGGCCGAGGGTGAGCGGGTCCTCGCGCAGCTGGATAGGGAAGTTGACCAGCGTCAGGTCCGAATGGCACACGCCCGCCGCGCCGACCTTGATCAGCAGGTCGGTGGGTCCGATGTCCGGTACCGGGATGTCGTTGATCTGCACCTTTTCCGGGCCGGTCCACTGGAGTGCGCGCATCGTGTTTCCTTGCCTAGACGTTGTGACCTGGCGCACACGGTAACATTCGCTTTACACTGCGTCTAGCGAATGACGGAATGTCTACCGATATTCGCCAAACCCTTCCCGACCCGAAAGACACGTGTCTAGGCTGCCGTCCCATGAACTCACCGCGGATCGCCATCGTGGGCGCCGGAATCTCCGGCATCTGCATGGCCGTGGCCCTGCAACGCGCCGGATTCCCCGAATTCACCATCTTCGAGAAGGCCCACGACTACGGCGGGACCTGGCGCGACAACAGTTATCCGGGCCTGGTGTGCGATGTGCCGTCGCGGTACTACCAATTCCGATTCGCTATGAATCCCGAATGGACGCAGCTGTACTCGGCCGGACCGGAGATCAAGGATTACCTGGTCGGGGTGGCGCGCGAACACGGCCTTCACCGCAACACCCGCTTCGGCGCCGAGGTCACCGGCGCGGTGTTCGACGACGACGGCTGGCAGGTCACCACCGGTGACGGCGTCACGGAACGCTTCGACTTCGTGCTGTGCGCGACGGGTTTCCTGCATCACCCGACCCGGCCCGACATCCCCGGGCTGGACGACTTCGACGGCCCGGTCATGCATTCGTCGCGTTGGCGGCACGAGGTCGAGCCGCGCGGCAAGCGGGTGGGCGTCATCGGGACCGGGTCCACCGGTACCCAGCTGGTGGGCGCGCTGGCGGGGGTGGCCTCGGAAGTCGTCCTGTTCCAGCGCACGCCGCAGTGGATCCTGCCGACCGTGAACCGCCAGTACACCGCGGTGTCCAAGCGGCTGTACAAGCTGGCGCCCACCCTGAGCCTGGTCCCCTATTGGTTCAATCGCGCGGCGTTCGCGGTGTTCTCGCAGGGCCTGGTGCATCCCGGGCGGGTGCGCACACTGATCCAGTGGGTGGTGGAACGCCATCTGCGCTCGGTCGAGGATCCCGAACTGCGCCGCAAGCTGACCCCCGACTACCAGGCCATGTGCAAGCGGCTGGTGGTGTCCGACCGCTTCTACAAGGCGGTCCAGCGACCCGATGTCACGCTGGTGACCGAGCACATCGACAGCGTCGAGGCGCGCGGTGCGGTCACCGCGGACGGCCACCTGCACGAGCTCGACATCCTGGTGCTGGCAACGGGATTCGACTCGCACGCGTTCATGCGCCCGATGGCGATCACCGGGGCCCACGGCCGCACCCTGGACCAGGCGTGGGCGGACGGCCCGCGCGCCTTCGAGGGCGTCATGATGCCGGACTTCCCCAACCTGTTCATGCTGGTGGGCCCGCACAGCCCCTTCGCCAACCACCCGCTGACCGCGGTCGCCGAGGCGCAGTCCGCGCGCATCGTGGGCTGGCTGCGACGCTGGCGCGCAGGCGAATTCACGACCATCGAGCCGACCCACGCCGCCACCGACCGCTACAACGCGCGCATGCGCGCCGCCGCCCCCAGTACGGTGTGGACCACCGGCTGCACCAGCTGGTACCTGGGCAAGGACGGGCTGCCCGAGCTGTGGCCGTGGACGCCGGGCCGTTACGAGAAGCTGATCCGCGGCACGCCCGATCCGGTGGATTACCATCTGAAGCACGGTGTTCCGAGCGGGAAGTGATGATCGTGGAGAAAGCAGTGTGGCGCTTCGTTTCCCGCCTGATCGGCCACTGGATGTTCGGCCCGGCCCCGGATTGGAACCGGGTACGCGCCCGGGTCGGTGCGAGCACCACCTTCGCCCGCGCACCGCGGGGTGTCGCCGTCACGGCCGGTCGGCTCGGCGACGTACCGGTCGAAACCCTCACGCCGCGTGGGGCTCCCGCCGACGCGGCGGTGCTGTATCTGCACGGCAGCGGCTATGTGATCGGCAACTCGAGCATGGTCCGGCCCCTGACCGGCGCGCTGGCGGCGGCCATGGGCACGACGGTCCACTCCCTCGACTACCGCTTGGCTCCCGAGCACCCGTACCCCGCACCCATCGAGGACACGGTGGCGGCCTATCGAGCGCTCCTGGATCAGGGCATTCCGGCCGAACGGATTGCCGTGGTGGGTGATTCGGCCGGTGGCGGGCTGGCGCTGGATCTGGCGATGCGGTTGCGCGACGAGGATCAGCCGCAGCCCGCGATCCTGGGACTGATCTGCCCGGTGCTGGATCTGTCCGCGAGTTCTTCGGCGTTCCACTGTGATCCGAGCGGGGAGCCGCTGCTGAATCCGCCGTTGATGGCGCAGTTCATGGACGCTTATCTGCCCGGTGTTCCCGAGCAGGAGCGGCACGCTCGTTCCCCGTTGTATCGGGACATCACCGGTCTCGCCCCGATCGTGATGCACTCGGCGGGTGACGATCTACTCGCCGGCGACGCGCGGGAGTTCGCCGCGCTCGCCGCGAAAGTCGCCGCGCCCCTGCGGCATCGCGAGTTTCCCCATCTCTGGCATGTCTTCCACGTCCTGCCGATGCGGGTAGCGCGCGAGGCGGTGGACGATCTCGCGACCATGCTGTCGGACCGTCTCTTCGGTCATCACCTCGGCCACCGGACGGGCCGCTGACCGGAGCCGAAGCCGGGCTCAGACGAAGGCGCGGCTGACCACCGGCACCACGAATTCCTCGAGCATGGCGCGTTCCTCGGCGTCGTCGCGGCCGGGTGCGGCGAGGAAGGACACGATGATCCGGGTCAGCCAGCGCGCCAGGCGGCTGCGCTCGGGATCGGTGAGCGGCGTGGGTGCGAACAGCCCCGCGGCGATGGATTCGATGACGTCGGAGTCCTGGCTGATGCGCCCGGCCGCGCCGGATTCGCCGGGCCGGAACCAGGCGATGAGCATGGGGTCGGCGCGGACCGCGTGGATCGAGCCGAGCATGGCGGCCACCACCCGTTCGCCCGGATCCTCGACGGCGGCGACCTGCTCGAACACACCCGCGGCGATACGGCGGGTGGCGCGGTGCACGAAGGCCAGGCGCACGGCCTGCCGGTTCTCGAAGTAGCGGTAGAGGGTCGCGCGGGAGCATCCGGCGGCCTTGGCGATATCGCCCATGCCGACCGCGGCGACGCCCCGTTCGGCGAACAGGCGCGCGGCCGCGTCGAGAATGCGTTCGGCGGCCAGGTCGGCCCGTCCGTCGGCCAGCCAGTCTCGGCTCATGCGGTGTCCCTTCCCATCCGATCCGGACCCGTTCGCGTGTCCCGTGTTCCGGTCACGGGTCCGGTGGCGACATTGACGCCGGACCCGTTCCCTCACACTCTGCCCGCGCGATACGAGGGCGGTGCAACCGGGCCGCCCGAGGCTGCGGACGGCCCGGAGTCTCAGGCTTGTGCGCGGAACGGCACCGAGATCGGCCAGCGCACGTAGTTGCCGTGCGCCCACTGCACCGCGTCGAGGTCGACGGTGAAGTCGGGGCAGCGCGACAGCAGTTCCTCCAGCGCGACCCGCGCGACCATGCGCGCGGCGGCCGCGCCCAGGCAGTGATGGTGCCCGTGGCTGAAGGTCATGATCCGCTTGGGGTTGCGGCGCACGTCGAGTTCGCCCGCGGTGGGGCCGAATTCGAGTTCGTCGCGGTTGGCCGACCCGTAGCACAGCAGCACGCGCCGACCCTCGGGGATGGTGACGCCGTGCAGTTCGATGTCGTGGGTGGCGGTGCGGGCCAGGCCCTGCACCGGGGAGGTCATGCGCAGGAATTCCTCGACCGCGTCGGCGATCAGGGCCGGGTCCTCGACCAGCAGGCGACGCTGTTCGGGGTAGGCGGTGAGCAGTTGCACCGCGCCGCCGAGGTTTCCGGTGGTGGTGTCGTTGCCGCCGGTGATCATGGTGAAGGCAAAGCCCAGGATGGCGAGCAGGCCCTCGTTGTCCCCGTCCTCGCCCAGCCCGGAGGCCAGCAGGTGCGAGATGGTGTCGTCGCCGGGTTCCTTGCGGCGGCGGTCGATGAGTTCGCTGAAGTAGCCGACCATCTCCCCGACCGCGGTGAAGGCGTTCTGGTCGCCCGCCGCCAGTCCGGCCCCGGCGACCGCGCCGCCGACGATGTTCTCGGTCCAGTCGTCGAAGCGGCCCCGATCCTGTTCCGGCACACCGAGGTAGTGCGCCACCACCATGGTGGGCAGCGGCTTGAACAGTTCCTTGACGATGTCGCCGCCGCCGGCCGCGCGCAGCCGTTCGATGCGTTCGATGACGAAGGCGCGCACCTCGGGCTCCACCGAATTCACCTGGCGGGGAGTGAATCCCGGTGAGACGCGGCGACGGAAGTCGGTGTGGTCGGGCGGGTCCATGAACACGAACGGCTTGGCCGCGCCGAAGCCGGCGGCCACCAGGTCCACGTAGTCGACGGTCAGTCCGGAGGCCGAGGAGTAGTTCTCGGGTTCGCGGGCGGCCGCGTACACGTCCGCGTGCCGGGTCAGGACGTAGAAGTCGTCGGATTCGCGGCCTTCGGGGACGACCCGGTGGACCGGATCATGTTCGCGCAGTCGGGAATACATGGGATACGGATCGCGCCAGGTCTCCCCGGATCGCAATTCGAATCGCACCGCATGAGACGCCATTGAACTCATGAACCGACCGTAAGACAAAATACACAGTATGTCTAGAACCTGTTGCACAGTTGTCCTCATGTACCAGGCGGTCGGACGGGTACTAGAGCACCCGGAAACGCACCGGATGCGCGAGCGGACGACCCGTGTCATCGAGGTGATGCAGCAGGTAGGAGCCGGTGGGCAGCGGTCCCAACCGCGGGCCGGGGTCGAGCGCGGCCACCTGCCGCATGCCCGCCATGGGAGCACTTCCGGCGTCCGGGGCCGCCTGCTCGGTGACGCCGAGGACGACCTGATCCCGGGTCACCCCGTTCCCCAGGGCGAGGCCGCGCAGCACCGGCATCGCGGGGACGGCGGTGGTGAATCCGCCGGGATCGGCGTAGACGGCGAGCCGGTGCCCGGCCACCGCCTCGGCGAGGCCGTAGCTCACGACGAGATCGCGGCCGGGCTCGTACAGGGATCGGTCCAGCAGCAGCCGGGTGAAAGGCGCGGCATCGTCGGCGGTCTTCCCGGCCGCTCCGGTCTCCACGAATCCGCGGACGCGGCACAGGAATCCGGCGTCGGCGGAGGCCGACACCGACAGGTCGTACCAGCCCGCGCCCTCGGCGTCGCTCTCGCAGAGCATGTCGCGGCGCTCTGTCGCCCCGGCGGCGATATCGATGGTCCAGGGTCCGTCAGCACGGTACGCGTTCGAGACCACCCGCACCGAAACAGGCTTCTTCCCAGGGTTTTCGAATGTCCACGCCAGTGCGCGCTTCCCGGAGCCCGCAGCGGTGGCGGTGACCCGCAGCCCGCCGCACGGCCCGCCGAGGTCTCCGGCGAATCGGCGCTGGAAGCCGTCCGGGCCGTAGAGGGTGTAGTCGTAGTGGCCGTTCACCGCCGACAGGTCGTGGGTGACCGAGCCGCCACCGGTGAGGTCGAAGCGGGTCGGCGTGAAATCGGTGGCGAAAGCGTTGGGGTACACCAGGCAGTGCGCCGCCGAGGTCCCGCCATTGTCGATGGTCAGCGTGACCCCGCCATTGGCCCCCGGCGCACAGCGCGCCTGTAGTCGGTACGGCAGCGGCACCCGCGGCCGGCTGCCGCTCTGCTGCTTCGGCATCCGCTGCACGAACGGAAGCGGTTGCGCCACACCGGACATCGGCTGCTCGGCGCGGGGTGAGACGTTCGGCAGGATGAGGGTGCGCCGGGAGCCGAAGTCGAACAGCGAGGACAGGTCGCCGCACATCTGCCGCCGCCACGGGCTGATATTCGGTTCGGCGACGCCGGTGACGCGTTCCAGGAACTTCAGAACCGAGGTGTGGTCGAACAATTCGGAGGAGACCGCCTGCTTGCTCCACGGCGACACGACGATCGCCGGCGTCCGCGCGCCGAGGCCGACATTGTGGCGGCCGAAGTACTCGCCCGGGGTGCCCGGCGGCGGGGTCGGGGCCGGGATGTGGTCGAAGTACCCGTCGTTCTCGTCGTAGTTGAGGATGAAGACGGTCTTGTTCCACACGTCCGGGTGTTCGGCGAGCGCTTCCAGCACCCCGTGGACCAGGGCCTGACCATTGCGCGGGCCCATCACCGGATGTTCGCAGTCGACGTAGGGCGCGACGATCCAGGACACCGTGGGCAGTCGCCCGGTGGCCACGTCGGTGCGGAACGACTCCACCAGAGTGCCGGTGCGCGAACGCAACAGCCCGCGCTCCACCAGCGCGCGCTGCCCGGCCGACAGTTCGTCCATGCCCCGTTTCAGGGCGGCGGCATAAGCGGGTTCCAGGCTCGGATCCCGTTCCAGGTCGGAATAGAAGCGGAAGAAGTTCTCGAAGGCGACGCCGTGGCCGCCGTTGGTGTACTTCAGCGCGATGCGCGCGGCCTCGCGGAACGGCAGGAAGAAATCGAGCGCGTTGTCGGTGTAGTTGTCCCACTCCTGGTAGACGCGCCAGCCGATGCCGCGGTCCTGGAGTCGTTCGGCGTAGGTGGTCCAGGGCAGGCCGAAGATGATGTCGTTGACGTAGCGCCCGGCATCGGGGCTGAGCAGGGCGTCATAGAGGAACAGGTTGCCGGTGCGCGGCCCGACCAGTCCGGCCAGCGCGGCGGCCACCGGCGGCGGGAGCGCGCCGGTCAGGCCGTGCACCAGGCCCAGGACCGCGTCCACGATGCCGGTGACCGGCAGGCTGCGCATCCAGCGCAGTTTCAGGTCGTCGGAGAACAGCGAGACCTGCAGGTTCTCCGCGTAATTGTCCAGGGCGAGCGGGTTTTCCACGGTGCCGGTGAACAGGTACATGCGGTTGGGGTCGGTCGGGCCGTTCACCGAGCAGTGGTAGCCGTCGCACAGCGTGAACGCCTCGGCGAGCTGGTAGTAGAAGCCCAGGCTGTCGCGGTCGTAGCCGACCATGGTGCCCTCGCCCTTGGCCTTGATCCAGCCGTCGTTGCGGCCGGCGGCGAAAGCGTCGTGGCCGGTGCGGGTTCCGTGGTCGGTGCCGTCGATGTTCTGCAGCGTGGTGGTGTACGGCAGGACGACCCGGCCCCCGTCTGGCTGGTGGAAGACCGAGCGGCCGGTGGACAGTTGCAGCGCGTTCAGGTCGGCGTATCCGCGGACGCCCGGCATGGACCCGAAGTAGTGGTCGAAGGAGCGGTTCTCCTGCATGAGGATCACCACATGCTCGATGCGATCCCAGCCGCCGGGCGGGGCGGGTTCGGCCCAGGCCTGGGCCAGGCTCGGCGGGAGCATGGACATGGCTCCGGCCGCACCACCAGCATGCGCGGCGTGCTTCAGAAAACGCCTCCGATCCATGGCATCCCCTAATGAGCATCGGAACGGCTATCACGAGGATCGCCGACCGACCTTGGGGATTCGTGGCGGTGAGGGGGCTCACCGGTGAAGGGTCAGTTAATTCAACCGGTGCTGTCATCGGTGCGGACCAGCACGAACACCAGTTCCGTGTCGCCGATGCGCAACACCGCTCCGTCGGACAATAACCCGCTGTCCACGATGCGCGCACCATCGACATACACGCCGTTGGAGGAGTGCAGGTCCTTGATCACCCAGGTGTGACCGTTGTCGATGAGCAGGGCGTGATGGCGGCTGACCCGGCCGTCGGCGAGGGCGATGTCGTTGTCGGACAGGCGACCGATCCTGGTGGTGGAACCGACCACCGGGTGGACGTGCCCGGACCGGTCGCGCAGCAGCGCCTGCGGTTCGTGCCAGCTGCGGTCGACGATGGTGGTGGCGCGGGTGGCCGAGGCGGCGGCGACCTGGCGCACGCTGAGCGGGTCCTGGCGCAGGATGCGCGATTCCAGTTCCCGGATGCGGTGGCCGGGATCGATGCCGAGCTCCTCGGCGAGGATGCCGCGCAGGCGGCGGGCCGCCTCCAGCGCGTCGGATTGGCGGCCGGTCATGTACAGGGCGGTGATCAGCTGCTCCCACAGCGATTCCCGCAGCGGATGGTCGCGGACCAGCAGGTTCAGTTCGGCGACCACGCCCTCGGCGCGGCCCTGCGCGATATCGGCCTCGGCGCGGGCCTCGATGACGCCGATCCGCTCATCGTCGAGGGCGACCGCGTAGGCGTCGGCGAACCCGAGCCCGCGCAGGTCCGACAGCACCGGGCCGCGCCACTGCGCGAGGGCGTCGGAGAGCGTCTCGGTGGCGGCGGCGAAGCGTCCGGCGGCCAGCGCGCGCATGCCGTTCTCACGGCGGGTCCGGAAGCGGAAGACGTCGCAGGCGGAGTCCTCGACCACGATGCGGTAGCCGGTGCCCATGTGCTGGAGCATGTTCCGGGCGTCGATGCCGCCGTCGCGCAGCGGTTTGCGCAGGTTGGAGACGATGGCGTGCAGGCTGACCCGCACGTCGGGCGGCGGATTGTCCTCCCAGACGGCGCTGGCCAGCGCGTCCACCGATACCGGCCGGTTGGCGTTGATGGCCAGGTAGGCCAGTACCGCCCGCTGCTTGGGCCCGCCCAGCTGCTGCGCCACCCCGTCGATGGTCAGCTGCACCGGACCGAGCACGCCCACCCGCGCCCGCACCCCATCCATCGCCGACCTCCCGTCGGGCCCGACTTCTCGCCCGTCACTGTAACTTCGCACGGCCTCCCCCGCCCTTCGCATCCACCGAATTCGTCTTACCGAACTGGTCGGTCCCGGCCGCGATTTCGTTCCATCGGCGGGGTACTGAGAAGCATGCACCGGTGCGGGCGGCTTTCGGGAGTGCGCCTGCGCCAGTGCATGCGAGCGATAGGGAAGTGAAGGGCGGTCGGGGTCAGGGGTTGAGGTTGTAGACCTCCACCGAGCCGACCATCGTCACCGGATAGTTGGCCTTCACCCAGGCGGTGATCTCGGCGCCGGTGGATCCGTTGGATTCGGAGCCCTGCCCGCTGGGGTTCCGACCGCCCGACTGCTGACCACCCGGCTGTTGGCCGTTCTGGTCCTGGCGGGGCTGGTGTCCGCCGCCGGCGTGGGTGTCGCCGCCGGGCTGGGGGTTGGTCGGCTGCTCCTGGTTCGAGGTGCCGCCGGGCTCGGACTCGTTGCCCTGACGGGGGCGGATCAGCAGATAACCGATCTGATGGTCGGCGACGTACTGCTGGAACTGGGCCAGCGTCGGCGACGGGTCACGGCCGCTGAAGCCGCCGATCGCGAGCAGCGCCTTGCCGGTGGTCAATTCGAGGGTGCCGACATCCTGCGCGCCGATCGCGGCCGCCGCCCAGCGGGCATCGCTGCCGTCGACGAGCGAGACGATCTGCGGATCGGCGACCCCGCCCCGCTGTCCACCGCCGTATTGGCCTGAGCCACCGGCATTCTGGCCGGGACCGCCGCGCTGGCTTCGGGCCGGGCCCGCGATCGGGCTGCCGCCGTTGTGCACGCCGGCCACGGTCTCGAGGGTGTAGGCGGTGGGGCCGAGCAGCCCGGCCAGCAGCGCGAACACACCGATGGCGAGGATGAACCGCGGCAGTTTCGGGGCGATCAGCAGCGTGGCCGCGGTGACCACCGCCAAGGCCATGAGCGTCCAGCGCAGCCACGGCAGCCATTCGGGTGTGCGATGCAGGAGCACGAACGACCAGATGCCCGTGGCCAGAGCCATGCCCGCGAGGGTGACGCGCGCCGCGAGATGGGTTCGGCGCTGCCACAATTGGGTCGCGCCGATGCCGAGGACAGCGGCCAGCGCGGGGACCAGTTCCATCGAGTAATAGGAGTGGAAGCTGCGGCTCATGTAGCTGAGCACGATTCCGGTGACCAGCAGCCAGCCGCCCCACAGCAGCAGGCCCGCGCGGACGCGATCGGTGCGCGGCTGCCTGCGAGTCAGCCACAACCCGGCGATCAGTGCGATGAGCGCGGCGGGCAGCAGCCACGAGAACTCGGTGGCCAGCTCGCCGGAGAACAGACGGGTGATGCCGGGCTGCGAACCGAATCCGCCGAAGCCGCCGCGCATCTGGGACGGATCGGGGTGCGCGCCCGGGGTGGGCAGGGCGGAGGCATTCGGCACCGCCGACGGGGTGGGCGCGGCGGACGGGGTGGGCACGGTCGACGGCATGTTTCGGGGTCCGCCGCCGCCACCGTTGTGGTTGCCCAGGATCCGGCCGAGACCGTTGTAGTCGACGGCCAGCTCCCACAGGCTGTTGCTGGTGGATCCGCCGATGAAGGGCCGCGAGCTCGCGGGCCACAGTTCGACGAGTGCCACGTACCAGCCCGCGGACAGCACCAGCGCCACGCCCGCGGACGCCAATCGCGTGATGCGCGTGAGCCATCCGCCCGCGCCGGCCACCAGCACCACCAGCGCCAGGCCGGGCAGGACCAGGAACGCCTGCATCATTTTGGCGAGGAAGCCGAACCCCATGAGCACGCCCGCGCCGACCAGCCAACCGGTGCCGCCGGACCAGAAGCGTTGTCCCGGTGCGTCGATGGACCGCACCGTGCAGTACGCGGCGGCCACCAGCAGCAGCACCATGAGGGCGTCGGGGTTGTTGAAGCGGAACATCATGGCCGCCACCGGGGTGACCGCCAGCGCCGCGCCCGCGATGAGCGCGGCCGCGGGTCCGGCCCAGCGCCGCACCGCGGCGGTGAGCAGCGCGACCGACGCGACACCCATCAGCGCCTGCGGCACGAACATGGACCAGGCGTTGAAGCCGAAGATCCTGCCGGACAAGGCCATCACCCACATGGCGGCGGGCGGCTTGTCGACGGTGATGGAGTTCTGCGGGTCCAACGAGGCGAACAGCAGCGCCTTCCAGCTCTGGGTGCCCGACTGCACGGCCGCGGCGTAATACCCGTTGCCCCAGCCCGCGCCGCCGAGTCCCCACAGGTAGACGACGGCGGTGGCGATCAGCAGCGCGGCGGTGGCCGGTAGTTCCCAGCGCGGCCGCCCACCGGCCGGGGACACGTCACCGTCCTTGGGTACGGGCGCATCGTCCGCAACACCGGTGATGGTCGACATGCCACCCGCTTTCTGCTGTTCCAGCCCGAATTTCTCTGTCGTCGCGGAGCCTAGGCCGCGGGTTTTGACCGCAGCTTCGAGACGGCTGGGAGTTCCCTGTGAGGGCCTGAACTGCGAGAAGAGGGGCAGAAAGCCGGAAGGGCACCCGCTGTGGCGGGTGCCCTTTCCAGGTATCCGGTCGTGCTTGTCAGTGACGGGCTGCCTCGAGAACGCTGGGGGCCTCGAGGATCAGACCGTGGGCAGGGTGAAGGCGGCGGTGCGGACCTTGTCGCCGTGCTTGAAGTCCAGGAACAGGCGGTAGGTGCCACGTCCGGGGACCGCGGTGTGGAAGGTGACGTCCGGGCCGGGCGCGGTGACGCCGTCGCCGGGCTCGCCGTTCGGGTGCACGTGGACGTAGGCCAGGTCCCCGGCGCGCAGGATCACCAGATGGCCGTACGCGGCCAGGTAGGGCTGCAGGTCGGTGACCAATTCGCCATCCTTGCGCACGGTGAGGGTGAGTAGGCGGCCCTCTCCCGCGACCAGGTCGCCGTCCAGGGTGACCTCGTAGCCGTCGACCGCGAAGGTGCGGTCGGGCTGCGGCGCGGTGCCGGGCCGGTAGTCACCGGCGATGGCGAAATCCGCTCCGAGCGTGATGGTCCGGCCCAGGGCGCGCGGCGCGATATCGGTGAAGGCGCGGTAGGCGCCCGCCTCGGGGAGGTTCAGGCGGACCGTCCAGATGCCGTCGGCCCGCCGTTCGGGGTGCACGTGCCAGAAGCCGGTGAGCTCGCGCTGCACGACGATGAGGTGCAGTTCCTTGTCGTGGATGGCGTCGAACTCGGTGACGGGTGCGCCGTCCGGGCCGAGGATGCGGAAGCGGAACTCGGTTTCGCCTGCGGCGACGACCTTTTCGGCGAGATCGAGGGTGTAGCCGTCCTGGGTGACCTGGAGGCCGCCGGGGACTCCGGCGGCGTGGCCGCCGTGTGCGGCGTGGGCGCCGTGTCCGGCGTGGGCGTTGAGATCCGCGTGTCCGGTGTGATCGGCATGGGCGGCATGCGCACCGTGGCCTTCGTGACCGGCGTGCGCGTTGTGGTCGGCGTGAGCCGCGTGCTCGGTGTGTCCGGCGTGCTCGCCGTGGGCCGCGTGGTTGTGGTGTCCGGTGTGGGCCTGGGTGGTCATCTTCTCGTCCCTCTCAACTGCTTTCACTGCCTTACGAAAGATCAAGTTAATACCCCTAGGGGGTATCTACAAGAGGTGTCGATGTGAACTGGGTCACCGCGGGCTGCCCGTGGCCACACCGAGCCCGTACACCCCTCGTCACGGCTGCGGGTGCCACAGGGTGCCGCGGCTCACCAGCGGGCGGAGGCGACCAGCCAGTCGATCATGATCCTCAGCGCCTCGGGGAATTTGCTGACCGCACAGTGCCCGGTGCCGGGGATCAGGAGCACTTCGGTCTCGGGGCGGCCCTTGAAGACCAGGGTGTCCGCCTGCGGGATGTGCACGTCGTCGGCGCCGTTCAGGACCAGCATAGGCGCGTTCCGGTCCTGGTCCAGCCACTGCCGCAGGGTGAACGCGGACATGCGTTGCGCCAGTTCGGTATCGGTGGGTTCGGTGTCGAAACCCAGTGCGTTGCCGACGATTCCGCGCATTCCGTACGCCCAGGTGCGATCGGGGTCGAAGGAGCGCTCGACCGGACCGCCCAGCACGATGGCGGCGTCCACCTCGCCGGCGAGGCCGGAGCGGGCGGAGAAGTAGCCGCCCATGGAGATCCCCAGATGTGCGACCCGGCCGCCGCCGAGGGTACGGGCATGGTCGATGAGCGCACGGACCACGTCGAAGCCGCGGTCGGCGGACAGGGGCATGGAAGTCTCCCCGGTACCCGGAATGTCGAAGGCCAGCACGCGCATTCCGGTGCGCAGGGCGAGTTCGGTGAACCACCCGTGCAGGTCCATCTTCCAGGAGTCGACGCCGCCGGAGGCCAGCAACACCGGGTCGGCGGCCGACCACCCGGGCGGGGTGAGCACGTGCACCGGGACGGCGACATGGCCGCCACCGTAGGGGGCGTCGACGATGATGCGATCGAACGCGACGTCGAAATCGGGTGCGGCGAGCAGGTATTGATCGACCTGCCGGGACAGGGCCGTGCGCTTGGGCGTGTCGGCCAGGGCGGGGAACTTGGCCCACCCGTAGGCCAGGGCGGCCCGCCAGGGGCTGCCGGCGGCGGCGTATCGGCCGGCCAGCCGCGACCACTCGTGCACCCAGCCGCCGGATCGGTCCGGCCACATATCGGTGATGGCCGCCCGCACCTCGTCGACGTCGGCCGCGGGCAGGCCGGTGCCGACCATCTGCGGGTATCGCTCGACGAAGAGGTCCTCCGGATCGACCTGCCACTGGAATGCCATTCGAAGCTCCTAACGCAATAGTTCCTGCGATAAGTCACGGTAGACCCGCATATAGGCAAACGCAAGCTTCTTGCGTTAACATGATTCGGTGACCGATCCCGAAATTCGCCGCCGCACCGGCGGCCGCTCCGCGCGCGTCCGGCAGGCCGTGCTGGATGCCACCCTGGAAGTATTGGGTGACAACGGTTTCGATCAATTGAGCATCGGACTCGTTGCCGCTCGCGCAGGCGTGCACGAGACCTCGATCTACCGGCGCTGGAAGACCCGCGAACGGCTGATCTTCGACGCACTGGTGGAAAACAGCGCGGCGAAGCTGCCCACGCCGGACACCGGATCGCTGCGCACCGATCTGATCGGCTTCCATCGCTCGATCGTCGCGATGGTCGATTCGCCGCTGGGGGCGGCGCTCCTGCGTGCCATGGCCGCCGGGGGCGAAGGCCCCGAACTCGCCGAATCCCGGGCCGAATTCTGGCGGGTACGCCTGGACGCGACCCGGGTGATGCTGGATCGCGCTGTGGCGCGCGGTGAGATCGGCCCGGCGCCGGACCCGGAGCTGGTGCTCGAAATCCTCACCGCGCCCATTCACTTCAGAAAGCTGCTCGTCCGCGAGCCGTTCGCCGCGGACTACACCGAGCAGGTCGTCGATTTCGTGCTGAGCGGACTGCGGTGGACGCCACCGGACGGCCGATGACCGCAAGTCTCGGCCGCGCCGCGTTCACGCACCCCTCGGCGGGGTCGCGGGTTCTCCGTCCCCACACAGCGTAGGGTCGGAAGCGACCGCTCAGCTATCCCGCAGCCGCACCGCGTGATTGACGGTGGGAGAGGACGCAATATGTCGACCGGGGAAGCCGTCATCGTCGCCGTGGACGAATCAGCCGGTTCCGCCGTGGCCTGGGCCGCCCACACCGCCGCGCTGCACCACGCACCCCTGCACCTGCTGCGGGTCCTGGAGATCACCCCCGATCAGGGCCTGGGCCTGGGCACCGCGATCACCACCGAGGACTACGAGCGACTCGAGGAGCACGGCAACTGGCTGTTGGAGACCGCGGCGCTGGCAGCCGCCGACTCCTCCCCCGGCCTGACCGTCACCACCGAACTCACCACGGGCGCGGTGGTTCCCACCCTCTTGGAACGCACCCGCTCGGCCCGCATGCTGGTCGGTGGCGCACGTGGCGGCGGCACCCTGCGCCGCGCCCTGCTCGGCTCGGTCAGTTCGGCGCTGGCCCGCCGCTCCCACTGCCCGTTCGTGGTGGTCCGTGACGGCGTCCCCCTACCCGTCGACCTACCGACCCGCCCGATCCTGGTCGGCGTGGACGGCACCAAGATCAGTGAGCCCGCCATCCGGGCCGCTCTCGAGGAAGCCTCGGCCCGCGGAGTGGCCGTCATCGCCCTGCACGCCGAAGGCGCCTCCGACGACCCCGAGATGGACGCCCTCGACGACTACGTCCTGGCCGAATCCCTGGCCGGCTGGCAGGAGCGCTACCCCAATGTCCGCATCGACCGGGAAACCGCCCACGACAGCCCCGAGCGCTCCCTCCTGAACGTCTCCTCGGGAACCCAACTCCTCGTCGTCGGCACCAGAGGCCGAGGTGGCTTCGCCAGCAAGGTCTTCGGCTCCACCAGCCAGTCCCTGCTCCTCTCCGTCCAAACCCCCATCATGATCGCTCCCACCCCATAGCCCCCGCCCCTGTGAACCCTCCCCCACCCGAATACCTGCTACCCGTACGGACGTACGGCTCGGTAGTCTGACCCAGACGCCCCCGTAGCCCAATTGGCAGAGGCAGCGGACTTAAAATCCGCCAAGTGTCGGTTCGAGCCCGACCGGGGGCACGTACAGCATCTGCACAGTGCGCGCCCGGCCGCTGATCGGGCGATCATGTTGCCGCTGTTGCGCCGTCGCCGACTGTCGTGGCCGCATGTGCGATGGCGGGGCGGCTCGGTCGACGATGTCGAGATGGGCAGGCCGAACGAGGTGGGTGGATGTTCGGATCCTTCAGGGCACACCGGTTTTCGACGAAGGGTGGCGTCGGCGTGCCGGCTCAGTAGGTTCTGAGTCCTCCGCTTTTGGCGTTCAGCATGGTTTCGTGGGTCAGTCGCTCGTTGGCGCGGAACACCAGGACCCTGTACCCGGTTTCCCACGTCACGGACTGCACCACCTGTCGGTCTTTCAGGAATACGTAGTACCCGAAAGATGCCGGATCCGAACCGTTCCGGGGCGGTAGGCCCGTCCAGCAGGTGTCCGGAGGGGTTTCCGCCATCTTGTTCAGCCAGTTGTCGTCCATTGCCGAGGACACGTCGATCACCGTGTCCCAGCCATCGGACCAACCGGCCGCACGAGTGACCTCACCAAGACTGATGGGCTGCTCCCTGTACCCAGCATTTTTGAACTCCGCCGTCAGCGCCTTGCTCGAGCCGAGCGGCTCCGGCTTGCTGTCGAGGCGGATTTCGGATTGACACGTTTTCGCGGCAGGCTTGTCAGGTTTGGCGGCGCATCCGGCCAGCAATGGAGCGATCAGGATGCCGACAACGATCGTGGCTGGTTTCACTTGCCTCGCACTCACTTTCCCTTGCCCGGAAGTGGGATATCCACTTGTTCTGGACTCGTCGTATCCGTCCAGGGAACGGTATTGCTGAAGGCGATCTGGGCGGGAGCGTTGGGGTTGGGGTCGGGATGGTGGATGACGACGGTGTCGCCCTTGTCGACCGCGGCGATGACCGCGGATTTCAGGTCATCCTTCGATGCGTTCATGTTCGCCAGACCGATCTGGCGGCCGACATCGTTGTTCTTGAGGTCCATCGCCTCGCGCTGCGGACCGTTTCCGCCGACGCCCTCGTGAGCGGTGGCGTACTGCTTCGCCCAGTCGGCGCCGAACTCCTGGGTCATGCGCGCGTTCCAGTAGGCATGCCGGGCCGCGTCCCCGTGACCGTCATCCTTCGAGTCCGGATTCACGTCGGTGTACTTGTTGTTCTTTCCGAACTCTTCCGCCTCGTCCTTGATGTCGTTGAACTTCATGTAGTTCATCGGATTGCCGCCGTAGGCCGGGTTGCAGAGTTTATCCATCGCGGCCTTTTCCTCGACCGTCATCTCTACCGGCTGCATGTCGGGCTTGTACAACCTGATCAGGTTCAGCGTGGTCGAGTCGGGCCAGACCACGATCTCGGACTTCGTCGCGTCCACCTGGTATTTCAGGAGAATATCCCGGAGCGCGGCGTCCTCCGGGATACCGGCCAGCACCAGCTTGACAGCATCGGACACGTGCTCGAGTTGCGTGGCGAGGTCGCGCGCGCCGATCTTGTCGGTTTCCTGCACATCCCAGAACGCCTGCTTGAGACTCGCGCCCAGGCTGAGGCAGGCGGCGGTCTTCCAGGCGACGGAAGCCGGGTTGCCCCAATGCTTTTTGATGGTCTCCCAGTTCGAGTCGTATGACTTCACGTCACCGGTCTCGTCGTCGTAGAAGAGGTTCCACTCCGAGTCTTTGACGTCGTCGACGGCCGACTGCAAACTCTTGATATCCGATTGCAGTGCGGCAGCGGTGGTGTCGATCTGCTTGTGGATGGCATCGAGGACGTCACCGCTGGTGACCGCCTCGTTCTTCAACTTGGTCGACATGGTCCGTGCGGCACTGCCGCCGGCTTCACCGAAGTAGGGATCAGAACCCTGAATCGCCTTGTCGGCATTGAGGGATTCGGCCTCGAGGGTGATTCCGGCGTTCATCGCGTCCGCGCCGGCGAAGCGTGCCGAATCGAGCTTCCACCCGAGCACCGTGGAGATGGTGATCTTCTCACCGCTCACTTGATCCCCTTGAATCCGGCCACATTCGCCTCTTCCATCCCATCGACGGTGCCGGCCGCGTTATCGGTCAGACTCGCGAACTGGTCGAGCCTGCCTTGATGGAGCGTCACCACCCGATCCATCGCCTTCAGTACGCTCTGGACGTTCTTCGCGAAGGCGGAGAACGGCATCGCGCCGGGAGCGGCGTCACGGTTGTGTTCGCCGATCGGGTTCAGTTTGCCGATCGCACCGGCATGGGTGCGGGTATCGGTCGCGAGCCCACGCAACTTTTCGGGATCGAAGGCAACCATGTCTACAGTCCCACCAACAGCTTTCGCTTCATGAATCCCCCAGCACCAGCCATGTGCTGCCGAATAGTAGCGGTCGGTATGTACTGGGAACAATCCGACGGTCGGTGTCGGTACAGTGTCGGGCAGTCGGGGGGAGACATCCCGGCATGGACGATCCGGAAAAAGGGGAGCGAAGCACGTGGACCAGCGTCGCGCGCGGGCCGAGAAGATCGATGAGGCCATCGGGGTGGTCCGAGCCCAGGCTCGCGCCGCGGACCGGAGCATGGCGATCGAGGTGGATGCCTACGGGCAGATCACCCAGATCAGGCTGGCGCCGCACGCCATCGCCGAGGGGACCCAGCAGCTCGAGCGGACCATCATCGAGCAGTACCGGGCTGCGCGGGCCGATGCGGAGGCGCAGGCCCACAAGGTTTACGAACAGTTCGTTCGGGATGAGAAGAGGGACGCCGTAATGGCGGCGCAGCAACCCGAGTGGACCGATCAGGACGACGCGCAGCCGGTCGCGCTCTGGAGCAACACGCGATAACCAAGTCCCGGCAGAACCCTTGTGAGTTCTAAGGATTCGGCAAGCGGGGGCGGCGAGAGTTCCTCGCATGAACGGGAATCGTGGGGCCGTGCTGGAAGCGGTCGGGGGCTTTGCGGGTGGAATCGTCGGGGCGGTCATGGGTTTCGTCTACCCGTGCGCGATCATCGTGCTTCAGCGGAGTGTGGGGATTACCGACCCGCGCCGGGCCGCTACCGTCACGGAGGACGGGCCGGTGGAGTACGGGGTGGGGTCGGTCGGGTATTGGGCTAGTTGGGTCGCGACGTTCGCCGTGATCATCGCGATCGGGGTGGTGGGGTCGCGGTATCGGTATACGCGGGCTGCGGCTGTGCCCGCGACGCTGTGGTTCGCGATCGTCACTCTTCCGCTGGCCCTGCTGTTCATCGCGTTCGACTTCGGTGGTGCGCCGCATCCGAGTTGATCGGACGGTCAGGCGGTTTGCTGGGCTTGTTGTTTGATCACGAGGGCGACGTGGAGGCGGGAGGGGCAGTCGAGTTTGGTCATGACCTGGCCGGTTACCGACTTCGCACGTGGCCGGGATATCCGGCGGTGGCGCCACGCACCTGTTCGGCGGCGGGCAGGAAGCGGCCCGGCCCCCATTCCGAACCGATCCCGCGAGCCCGGCGCCTAAGAGGCGTATCCGGGATGCACGCCGGGGGTCAGGCCGCGAGCGGCGACCAGACGATCCAATAGGTCGGCGAGCTGCCGATATTCGTCGTCCGAGAGCGCCGCGGTCTGTTCCCGTTCGTGCGCGAAGGCGATCGCGCCGAGCTGGGCGAGGAGTTCGCCCGCCGCCGGCGTGAGATGCAGTTCGTGGTTGCGGCGGTCGGCGGGGCTGCGGCGGCGTTCGATCAGGCCCTTGGTGTCGAGGGGGTCGATGAGGGCGACCACGCGGCTGGGGACGACACCGAGTTCGGCGGCCAGGGAACGCTGACTGCGGCCCGGCTCCGCGGCGATCATCCGCAGGATGCCGACTTCCGGTGGGGTGAGCCCGATTTCGGCGATTCGCTCCGAGAACCGCTGCGTGGCCTGGGCGCCCAGCTGAGCGAGCTGGAAGGCGACCGCGCGCATGGGGCGGGTCGGCTGCGCTCGCCCGGATTCCTCTTGCTTCGCTTCGGCCACGGCGTTATCGTACACGGCAGGCAATCGTTCACAGCAGAGAACGATTCATGCAAGAGAACGGAACCCTCCGTCATGTCTGCCGAATCCCCCGCCATTCCGAAGCCCGAGGCACTCGAACCACCGCTGGGCAGTCTCGGTGTCGCCGTCGCCGGACTATTCGTCGCCGGACTCGTCATCAGCACCGTTCAAGCAGGTGGCAGCCCATTTCCGTCACCCTTCGGGGATGCCGGGGACGCGGTCGCCCACTTCCGCGACCACTCCTCGGCCGTGCGCACCGGCGCGGTGTTGCAGTACGCCAGCGCCATCCCCTTGGCCCTCTACACAGCCGCCGCCGCGGCCCGGCTGCGGCGGATGGCCGATGGCTTCGGGCCCGCGCTCGCCGCGATCGGCGGCACGCTCGCTGTCGTCTTCCTGATCTGCTCCGGACTCGTCAGCTGGGCGCTCACCGTGCCCGAGGTGGTGAGCGATCCGGCCCTGGTCCGCGGGTTGCACACGCTCGCGTTCCTGTGCGGCGGCCCGGCCAATGTGATGGCCACCGGCTTGCTCATCGCGGGAATCGCCGTGAGCGCCGCGCCACGACGGCTGCTCGCCCCCTGGCTGATCAGCGCGGGCCTGGTGATCGCCGTGATCGCCCTGTGCACCACCGCGGCGCTGGCCGTCACCGCGGCGGCTTTCCTGCTGCCGATCGCGCGCTTCACCGGCATGGCCTGGTTGATCGCCGCCGGATTCCTGCTTCCCCGTTCGTAATTCACACTTCCAGGAGAAACCCCGATGACCACCCCGATGACCACCAAACTGGTGCGGTTCCAGCGGCCCGAACTGTCACTCCCCTATCTGAACGGCATCGACGACGCCCATGTGGCCGCGCTGTTCGGCCTCGAATCCGACGGATATCGCTCGCTGCGTGAGGAATTCACGACGCAGGCGCGAGCCGCGGCGGCGGATCTGCTGACCGAGGACGCGGTCGCCGAGCAGGTCGACCGGCTCCCGTTCGCTCCCGGCGCGCGTGTGGTCGCGCTCGGCGAGAGCAGCACCGCGGATCGCCTGTCCTGGTTCGAGATCCTGCGTCACCTGCTCGAACTACGACGGCCGGGAGACGCGATCACCCTGCTCAATCTGGCGGTCACCGGGGCCACCACCACGAACACCCTGAAAGGCATTGCGGCGCTGGGGTTCCAACGCCCCGACTGGGTCCTGTGCCAGCTCGGCGCGAACGACGCGCAGCGCCTCGGCCCCGACGGGCCCCGCGTGGTCAGCGCCGAGGAGACCACGCGCAATCTGGGCGTCCTGCACGACGAAGGGGTGCGGCTCAGTGGCGCGCGCTGGGTCTGGCTCACCCCGACCGACGCGGACGAGTCGCTGATCGCGACCTTCCCGCCGTTCCAGCAGGCCGGAATCAGCTGGCGCGCGGCCGATCACGAGGACACCGCGCGGTCGCTGCGCGAGCGGCCGGAACCGGTGATCGACACGCTCACCGTCACCCGCCCCGACTCCGGTCATCGGCTCTACGAGCCGGACGGCGTGCACCTCACCCCGGTGGGCCAGGTCGCCGTCGCCCGGGCCGTGGTGTCGGCGCTCGCGGCGATGGCGTGAGGAAAAGCCCATGCGAATGACCATGATCGCCCTCGCTCCCCTGCTGGCCGCGGGCGTGTGCGCGACCCAGCCGACCGCTTCCGCCGCATCCGATGACGCCGTGGCGGTCACCGCCGCCCAGATCGGCGACGCCGCGGTCATCACCGTGGAGGACGGCGTCCTCGCCCTGCGGGACGGTGTGCTGACGATCGCGGCGCCCGGCGGCACCGTGCTCGCCGGAGCCGAAATGTCCTTCCGCGTGGACGATTTCGTCTTCCCGATCGCGGCCTCCATCACCGACCGGACCGCGACGCTGGTCCCCGACCTCGATCCCGCGCACGCCGTCTACGCTCCGGTCGCGCTGCCGTTCGAGGACTCCGCCGGATTCCAGACGCCCTATCAACGCGAGCAGGCCGCCTGGAATCGCATGAACAGCACCATCGGCATGGGCGCGGTCCTGGGCACCCTGGTCGGCGGTGTCGGCGGGGCGGCGGTCGGTTGCGTGCTGGGCGCGGCGGTCGGGGCCACGGTCGCCGCGGCCACCATCGTCGGGCTCTTCGGCCCGTTCCTGCCCGGCGCGGTGGTCGGGTGCCTGGGCGGTGTGGTCGCGATCGGGACGCTGGGCACCATCGCCGGCCAATTGCTGGTGACCGCGCCCGTGGCGGTCCTGGCGGCCGTCCAGTACTTCACCACCATCACCGCTCCCCTCTGACGACCGGGGCGGGGTGTGCGGTATACCTCACAATGTCCGCCCAGCTGAGAGCAGGTGCGGGCGGTCCAGGAAGATGGTGCCCGAGTAACTCGAGTACAAGGAGATTTCGTGGAACGCATTGGCGTGATCGGCGGCGGCACCATGGGTGCCGGTATCGCCGAGGTGGCGGCCCGCGCGGGCGGGTCGGTCCTGATCCTGGAGCGCGACACCCAGGCGGCGGACGCCGCGGTGGAGCGGATCGAGAAGTCGCTGGCGCGCGCGGTGAAGTCCGGGCGGCTCGAGCAGGCCGCGGCCGACGAGGCCCGCGCTCGCATCGCCCTGACCACCTCGATCGACGACTTCGCCGATCGTGAGCTGGTGATCGAGGCCGCGCCGGAGATCGAGTCGCTCAAGGCCGACTTCTTCACCAAGCTCGACGGCATCGTCTCCCCCGAGACCATCCTGGCCACCAACACCTCCTCCATCCCGGTGATCCGGCTGGCCAACGCCACCGCCCACCCGGAGCGCGTGGTCGGCGTCCACTTCTTCAACCCGGTGCCGGTGCTGCCGCTGGTCGAGATCGTGGTCACCCTCAAGACCGACCGCGCCGTGGTCGACAAGGTCACCGGCTACGCCCGCGACGTGCTGGGCAAGCGCACCATCGAGTCCAAGGACCAGGCGGGCTTCATCGTCAACGCCCTGCTGATCCCGTACCTGTGCAGCGCGATCCGCATGTTCGAGACCGGCTTCGCCAGCGCCGAGGACATCGACGAGGGCATGGTCAGCGGCTGCGCCCACCCCATGGGCCCGCTGCGCCTGTGCGACACCGTCGGCCTGGACGTCACCCTCGCGGTCGCCGAGTCGCTGTTCGCCGAGTTCGGTGAGCCGCAGTACGCGCCGCCGGTGCTGCTGCGCCGCATGGTGGATGCGGGCTACCTGGGCCGCAAGACCGGCCGCGGTTTCTACACC
>NZ_JBHWHH010000043.1:0-49002 GCF_042732555.1 Nocardia sp. NPDC059764 | reverse complement strand
ATCCCGGAGCTGTTCGAGTCCGCGACTCGTGAGGCGATCGCGGCGTTCGGTCGTGGTGAGTGCTTCGTGGAGCAGTACCTGGACAAGGCCCGCCACGTCGAGGCTCAGGTCATCGCCGACCAGCACGGCAACGTGGTCGTCGCGGGTACTCGTGACTGCTCGCTGCAGCGCCGCTTCCAGAAGCTCGTCGAGGAAGCCCCGGCCCCGTTCCTGTCGGACGAGGTGCGCGGCAAGATCCACGAGTCCGCCAAGCGGATCTGCAAGGAAGCCGGCTACTACGGCGCCGGCACCGTGGAGTACCTGGTGCAGGGCGAGACCGTGTCCTTCCTCGAGGTGAACACCCGCCTGCAGGTCGAGCACCCGGTCACCGAGGAGACCGCCGGAATCGACCTGGTGCGTCAGCAGTTCCGCATCGCCGAGGGCCACGAGCTGTCGATCACCGAGGACCCGACCCCGCGCGGGCACTCGTTCGAGTTTCGCATCAACGGTGAGGACGCGGGTCGCGGCTTCCTCCCCGCGCCCGGCCCGGTCGTCGTCTACCGCGAACCGACCGGTCCCGGTGTGCGCGTCGACTCCGGTGTGGTCGAGGGTTCGGTCATCGGCGGTCAGTTCGACTCCATGCTGGCCAAGCTGATCGTGACCGGCGAGAACCGTGAGCAGGCGCTGCAGCGTGCCGCTCGCGCGCTGGCCGAGTTCCAGATCGAGGGTCTCGCGACCGTCATCCCGTTCCACCGCCACATCGTCGAGAACCCGGCCTTCATCGGCGACGGCACCAAGTTCGACGTCTACACCAAGTGGATCGAGAACGAGTGGGACAACCCGATCGAGCCCTACACCGGCGCTGTCGCCATCGAAGAGGACGAACAGGCCCCGCGCCAGAAGGTCGTCGTCGAGGTCGGTGGCCGTCGCCTCGAGGTGTCGCTGCCGGGTCAGTTCTCGGTCGGCGCCGCCGCGTCCGCGAACGGCGCGGGCGTCGTCCGCAAGAAGCCCAAGGCGCGCAAGCGCGGTGGCGCGGGCGCGGGTGCCGCCTCCGGTGACGCCGTGACCGCTCCGATGCAGGGCACCGTCGTGAAGGTGGCCGTCGAAGAGGGCCAGTCCGTCGAGGCGGGCGACCTGGTCGTGGTGCTCGAGGCCATGAAGATGGAGAACCCGGTCACCGCCCACAAGGCCGGTGTCATCACGGGTCTCGCGGTGGAGGCCGGCGCGGCCATCACCCAGGGCACCGTCCTGGCCGAGATCAACTAACCCCGGGCACGGCCCCGGCACCCAGCCGGGGCCGTCTCCCCTCCCCACGAAACCCGTTTCCACTTCCAGCCCCACCCTGCTAAAGTTCCTTCCCGCAACGAAGTAGCAAGCGCCATTAGCTCAATTGGCAGAGCAGCTGACTCTTAATCAGCGGGTTCGGGGTTCGAGTCCCTGATGGCGCACCAGAAATACCTAACGCGAGGTCAGACCGCCGAGGGCGTCCTGGGCCGGGGCGTAGCCGGCTCGAGCGGACTTGAGGTATACGCGTTTCGCGGCGTCGGTGCGCCCGAGGGATTTCCATTGGTCACCCAGGGCTTTCAGCGCGACCATGTCGCCGTCGTGTTCCACCTCGCGGTACAGGAGTTCGGCTCGGTCGCCCTCGCCTCGGGCCTCATGAACCGTTGCCAGGTGCACCTTTCCGAGAATGTGGCCATTGTCGATGTAGCGGCGGTACCAGTAGGCGGCCTGGCTGAGGTCACCGGTCTTCATGCACATATGGCCCAGGGTCAGCATCGAGAGTGTTTCGCCGCACTCGGCGGCCCGCCGGTACCAGCGTTCGGCTTCCGCTCGGGCGCCCCGGTTTTCGAGGAGTCGCGCCAGGAAGGACATGGAGAGGGCGTCGTTCATGGCCGCCGCCCGGCGGAGTAGCCGTTCGGCTTCGCCGATGTCGCCGCGCCTCTGATGATCACGAGCCCGGGCCAGCAACTGGCTGATCTCGCCACGCCTCCGACCGGAGCCCGCCGATCGTGGATTTTCTTTGGGAACTTCCGATTTCGGCGCGAGGTCCGGCGGTGCCGGGGCCGTGAGCATGGCCAGTGCGTGCGGGATGGACGGCCGTGACTCCGGCCGTTTGTCCATCAGCCGGGTAATGAGCTGACCGAGTTGCCCGGCGTGCACCGGCGACGGAACCGCACCGAACATGACCGCTTTCATGGTTCCGTGGATGGTGTCGCGACGGAACGGCGAAACCCCTTCCACCGCGTGGTAGAGCGTGACGCCGAGGGCGTACAGGTCACCGGCGGGTGTGTCGTCACCGTCGACGCGTTCGGGTGCCATGTACTCGAACGAACCGATGAGCGCCTCCTTGGCGGTCAGCGTGTGGTCGGAGTGATGGCGGGCGGTTCCGAAATCGGTGAGCAGCACCTCGCCACCGGTGGCGAGCAGGATATTGCCCGGTTTGACATCGCGGTGGACCACACCGGCGTCATGGGCGGCCCGCAGGGCCTCCAGCAAGGCGGCGGCGACGGCGGCGGCTTCCGCGACGTCGACCGGCCCGTCGCTGTCGATTCGCTGCTTCAATGATCGGCCGGACACCAGGCGCATGACGATCCAGGGCGTCCCGCTGTCGGTGACGACGTCGAGGACACCGACGATATTCGGATGATCGCGCAGCCGACCGGCATTGCGGGCCTCACGTTCCGCCCGCGCGACCCGCTCCGCGTGCTGCGCGCTGGATTCGGCCTGCGGGAGCAGCACTTCTTTCACCGCGACATCCACACGTAACCGCTCGTCGCGTGCCTTCCAGACGGTCCCGAATCCGCCACTGCCCAGCTTCTCGATCAACCGGTAGCGGCCGCCGAGAACCCAGCCCGGTCGTCCCAGCGAAGACATGACTGCTCCCAGCGGTTCTGTGCCCCAGCAACATTCGGAGTCAGTCAACCGTACTCGAATACGGGTGCCCACGGAGGCCGCAATCAGACGGTCGGATCGCCCTTGCGTCCATGAGACCCGACGGCAGTCCCCCGTCGTAGACGGCCAGTATGTCGGTCGCCTTCGACAGTGCGTCGACGATGGATCGGGCTGGGCGGCGGTACAGCCCCGGATAGTCGACTTCGCCGAGCCGGGGGTCCACAGGAAACGCCAGCCGTTCCTCACCCAGCGAGAACTCGGCCGAGATATCGACCCGGTTGCCGCGCGGATCCTGCCGATGCCAAGCATCGTCGAGGTACACCGCGACCAGACCGTGAAGCACGTGACCGTCACCACGCGTCAGGCGCTGGTAGCACAGCGCGGTGGGAATCCCCTCCCCGCGGAGCACCGCCGCGAGCAGATGCGACTTCGCATAACAAAGCCCGACCCGCTGTTCGAGCACCTCCGACGCCCTCAACGTCACCCGGGAATCGCGGGCATCGTAGGGGTGCGCGACATTGTCCCGCACCCACTCGAACGCCCTCCGAGCAAACTCGACCTCGTCGTCGCCGGCTCGAAGCTCGCGCCCGAGCCCGCGCACCGCCGGATGATCGACCTCGACGATCGAATCGCCTGCCAGGTAGGCATCTGGACTCGACGACGACACCGGCGAATTCGAGCGCCACCCGCCCGAACCTTCCCCGAAAAATGCCGAACGGCCCGAGATCCCCTCGGGCCGTTGATCTTCGCCGCTACTTGACCGAGTTGGCCAGCTGATCGGCATACGGGGCAATGAACTTTCCGACAATCGGTAGCGGCGCACGCACACCGCCGGTGTTGTTGGCCTGAACCATCGCCATGATCCACACGACGAACGCCAGGAGTCCGACCACGAGCCCGGCGAGGCTGAAGATGATCCCCAGCGCCCCGAGCAGCGATCCGACGATGCTCAGAACGAAGTTGACCACCGACACCGCCCCGAAGAACACGATCGACTGCGACGCATGGAATTTCACATCCGGATCCTTCTTCCCCACGAACAGGAAGATGACCCCGGTGACCCACCCCAGCGCGTAGGACAGAATCGCACTGGTCTTCTTGTCCAACCCGGTGGACTGCGGCTGGTTTGCGGAAGGCTGAGAAAATGTCATGCCGTAAGTAAAAGCCGCCCCCACCCCCTACCGATCCCAACTTCCCCCCGAACCCGCAGGTCACAGGCCAGCGGACGGCTGAGTGGGTTCGTGTTCGTGGAGCTGTCTGGCGGACTGGCCTATTGCTCCATTCTCGAGTGGTTTCAAGCAGCTTCCTGACTCAGAGGCACCGAAAGTGGAGCAGAAGGCCAGCTCAGACCTCCGTCACAGGGTCACTGGTTCGATCCACCTCGCCGACAGGACGAAAACCATTGCTGTGTAACGGCGGTCAGAGTTGCGTGTGCCCGGAGCCGGTGAGGATGATCAGCGGCATCATCAGAACACCGAGAATGTCGTTTCCGGTGCACTGGGCCGAGGCGCTGGAGCTGCCGGTCGGCTGGCTGCCGCAGTTCTGCACGGTCATGGACTTGGTCGACGAACCCTGTGTGGCGGTGAGGCTGTAGACGCCTTCGGGCAGCTTCGAGCGATAGACGTACTGGATGGTCCCGGTGCCGGCCGTGGATCCGGCTTGCGGGGTGAACGTGCCGACATTCTGCCCGCCCAAGGTGACCGTGACCGGCGCCAAGGCGTCCGCGCCGCTGGTGGACACGAAGATCGTGCAGGTATTGCCTGCCCCTTCACATCCTCCGATGCCGGTGTCGACCTGTGTCAGATTCACATTGTCGACCGTGGCCGACGCCGATGCCGCCGCGACGACCGGTATAGCCAGCATGGCCGCCGTGACGGCGGCCCAACTCATGTGCTTCATCTGTACTTTCCCGTTGGAGTGTCGTTGCCGGCACCTGAGTGCCGCTCCGACGGTAACCGCGTCGCGAGGCCCTGCGCGTACGAATTGAAAAGCCTGTGCTTCAACATGCCCGACCTCTTCTGGGTGATCGAACACTCGGAAGATGCCGAGAACGGCCAACCATCCGCCCATTGGCGGGCAGGGCAACTCCGCACCGAACGATTCTGCACGGCTGGCTGATTCGCGTTTCGGATCAGCCTCGCAACGTGGCGATGGCTTTCTCGATGCGGCGTTGGCGGGTTTCGGGCTTCTTGGCGCTTTCGATGACGTGGACGTGTTCGCGTTTGCGGCTGTGGGAGAGGTTGTCGTAGGCGGCGCGGGCGAGGGGGGCGGCGTCGAGGGCTTCCACCACTTCGAATGGAACTTCCAAGCCTCGCATGGGCTCTGGTGGCTCGACGATGGCTCGAAACTTCATGGTGGTTCTCCCATTGTTCCAGCTCCGATGGCCGCTCCCATTTCCTACACCAAGATCATCGCGGAGCCTCGAACCGCTGCGTCCCGCGCCGCGCCGGGAACTCTCACCGCTGGATTGTGTTTTCCTGAGAACAGGGGCGGTGTGTGCGACAGTCGGATCGATGGTCGTCCGTACCTGGGAGGAGTCGGCAGATGACCGATGATCACACGGTGGTCGGCCGGGTGGTCGCGATTCTGGACGCGGTCGCCGACGCGTCGGCACCGTTGCCGCTGCGCGAGCTGACCCGGCGGACCGGGATACCGAAACCCACCGTGCGGCGGATCGCCAACGACCTGGTCGCGCGGGGCATGCTGGTGCGCACCGAGGACGGCTACTGGGCCGGGTCACGGCTGATGAACCAGGGTCTACTGTCCGCCTACCAGCAGCGGATGCCGATGACCGTGCAGCCGTATCTGCAAGAGCTGCACTATGTTTCACGCGGCGAGATCGCCTGGTACGCGACGGTGCACGATGGCAGCCTGGTGACGGTCGGCGCCGCTTTCGGGCCGCGGTACGCGGCCGCCATGCAGCGCGGGTGGTGGCCCAATCTCGAGATGTTCGGCAACAGCGCGGTGCTCTTCGCCTCGGGGCGGCTGCAGTTCGCGCACGCGCCGGACCGCGCGGACCGGGTGCTGGCCACCGGGTGGAGTCCGATGACGCCGCAGTCCGTGACCGATCGGCACACCATGACCGACCTGCTGAAACAGGCCTACGACACCGGATACGCCGAGGAACAGGAGCAGGTCGCGCTCGGATACCGGTGCGCCGCGGCCGCATTGCGCGACGACGCGGGTCGGCTCACCGGCGTGGTGGGTGTCACCGGCTGCACGAACTCGGTGACCGCCGCCGACCTGCGAACCGCGCTGTCGAAATCAGCCGACGGTCTCGAACGCGATATCCGCCAGGTCGTCGGACGAGTCCCGGACCCCGCCACGGCGCTGCCGTCCTATCTACGACTCCGATCCGGGGTCGGATACACCTGGCCCGTCTTGCCCACTGCTACCCGAGTCACTGAATGACACGGTGTGGTGCGCTGCCGCCCGGTGCGGCCGATACTCGTGCTGCGCAGCGCAATTCACCGCCGATCCACCGGCGGCGACGGAAGCCGGTGCGCCACACCTGAGAATCCGGGGGGAGGTCGCGGTGTCCATGACGACCGATAACGCTCTGGTGCAGTCCGTTTGGCCACTGATCGGGCGGACCGAGGAACTGCGCCGCGCCCAAACGGCGGTACGCGGCCCGCGAGCCGGGGTCGTGCTCGCGGGCGCGTCCGGGGTCGGCAAGAGCCGGCTCTCCAGGGAATTACTCGAAACGCTCTCCGGCCGCTACGAGGTGCGCTGGGCCGCCGCCACCGCCTCGGCCCGGTCACTGCCGCTGGGCGTCTTCGCCGAATGGGTACCCGCCACCGCCGGCACCGACCCGATCCGACAGGTCCACGCCGTGGTGAACGCGCTGTCCGCGAGCCCGGAGAATCGGCCGGTGATCGTCGGCGTCGACGACGCCCACCTGGTCGATGATCTGTCGGCGCTGGTTCTGCAACAGCTCGTCGATCGCCGAGCCGCCCGCCTGGTCCTCACCGTCCGTTCCGGGCAACCCGCCCCCGACGCCGTCGTCGGCCTGTGGAAGAACGAACGGGTGGAGCGGCTCGAGGTGCTGCCACTGGCCCGCGAGGAATCCGACCGGCTGGTCGCCCGGGTGCTCGGCCAGCCGCCGGATCCGCCCACCGCACACCGGCTGTGGCAGCTGACGCGCGGCAATGTGTTGTTCCTGCGTCATCTGGTCGAGCAGGAGCGGGAGGCCGGACGGCTGCTGACTCGGCCCGGATCAGCGGTGTGGACCGGCAATCCGGTGATCTCCGGCACCCTCGGCGAACTGATCGACGCGCAGATGGGCTCGCTGTCACCGGAATTGGCGCTGGTCGTCGACAGCGTCGCGGTCAGCGAACCGGTCGACGCCACCGTCCTCGTCGACGTCGTCGACGAACTGGCGTTGGATCTCGCGCTCGCCCGCGGACTGGTTCGCATCGACCACACCGGCCGCCGCGAACTGGTGCTCCTGGGCCATCCCCTCTACGGGGAGATTCGCCGGGACCGCACCAGCCCGGCTCGGCTGCGACGCCTGCGCGGCCGGATCGCCTCGGCCGGCGGCACGGTCGCGGCCGACGGGCCCACCGCACTGGTCCGGCAGGCGCTCATGGCGCTGGACTCCGATCTGCCACCGGATTCCGGATTGTTCACCGCGGGCGCCGGCGCCGCGATGCAGCTGCTGGACGGTGCCGGCGCGGCCCGGCTCGCCGGAGCCGCGCGGGTGGCGGGCGGCGGCTACGACGCGATCCTGCTCGAACTGTCGGCCACCCAGTTGATCGGCTCCCCGGAGAAGGTGGAAAGCCTGGTCGCCGACCTGGATCCGGACGAGATCGGCATCGGGCCCTGGGAAACCGCCGACCTGGTCGTGCGCCGGGCCGCCAACCTGGCCTACGGCGCCGGCGAACCCGCCCGAGCCGCCGAGATTCTCGCCGCCGCCCGAGCCGAGCTCCCCGCCGCCTGCGCACCCGTGCTCGACGCGTTCGCGGCCGGAGTCGACGCCATGGCGGGCCGACTCCCCGCGGATACGGTGGCCGGTCTGCCGGACCATCCGGAGCTCCCGGACTTCGCTCGTCTGACCGGACTGTGCGCGCTGTTGACGATCCACGCGTCGACCGGCGACGTCGCGGCGGCGGACGCCGTCGCCCAACGCGGCGCGCAACTGCTGAACCGGTCCGCCGCCGCGGCCCCGCTGGTGTTCTTCCTGACCTGGCATCATCTGCGCGCGCTGCTGCTCGCCGGGCGGCTCGCGGCCGCCGACCGGATCGCCGAGCAGATCGCGATCCGCACCGTGGGGCTCCCCGCGCTGTTCGGCCGATTCGCCGTGCAGCTCCGCGGCCACGCCGATCTGGCCGCGGGCCGCCTCGGCACCGCCGTCCCCGCGCTACGCCGGGCGGTGGACGTGTACGCCCGCGACGGTTCGAACGCGTTCGGGCTCATCGACTCTCGGATCGACCTCGCCACCGGGCTGGCCATGTCGGGGCGCGCCGACGAGGCCGACGCAGTACTCACCGAGCTGACCGCCGAACCGAACCCGTTCCCGATCCTCGACCCGCCCCTGCTGCTGGCGCGGGCGTGGACCGCGGCCGCACAGGGGGCCAGAACCGTAGCCGTCGACACCGCTCGGGCCGCCGCCGGGCGCGCGGCCGAATTACACACTCCCGCACAGGAAGTGGTCTGCCTGCAGGTCGCCACCCGATTCGGCGACCATGGCGCGGCCGCGCGCCTGACCGAACTCGCGACCCTGGTCGGCGGGCCCCGGGCCGGGACCGCCGCCGCGCACGCCCGGGCCTGGGCCGCCGGGGACGGCGAAGGACTGCTGGCCAGCGCGGCCGACGCGGAGGCGGGCGGCGACCGGGCCACCGCGATCGACGTGGCAGCCCAGGCCGCGGCGGTCTTCCGCCGCCGTGGCCTGCGCGGATCGGCGATGTCGGCCTTGGAGCGCGCACACCGGCTCGCCGACGAATGCGCCTTCGCCACACCGGCTCTGAACGCGGCCGACGACCGGTCAACCCGCACGGACCGGCAGCGGGAGATCATCGCGCTGGTCGGTGAAGGCCTCACCAACCGCGAGATCGCGGCCCAGCTGAACGTCTCGGTCCGCACGGTGGAGGGGCACCGCTACCGCGCCGCCCGCCGCCAGACCGGAAGTGTCGGCGCCACGCCGGGATTGGCGTAGTGGACTACCCCAGGCGTGCCGCCGGACCGGGCGCACCATCGAACGGTGAACGATTCGGTCGACCCACGCGAGGCCGCGCTCCGGCGGTTGCCCACCGCGTACTCGCTGGCGCTCCGGCTCCGCGAGGCCGGGGTGGAACCGGACCTGATCTGTGAATACCTCGGCATCGAACCCGAGGCACTCGTCCCGCTGCTGGATATCGCGGAGGCGAAACTCACGTGTGCGCTCCAACCGGACGGATCGACGGAGACGGCCTGGGAATTGGAGTAGCGCACTACGCCAGCCCGCGACTGCGCGGGCACGCAGGATGAGGTCGGTCCCGTCCGAGGGCCACAGGACGAGGCGAAAGCGAGGCGGTGTGCTAGGACCGCTGCTGCCCGGCGATCCGGGCCGGATCGGGCCGTTCGTACTGCACGGACGGCTCGGCGCCGGCGGGATGGGCGTGGTGTACCAGGGTTTCGGGCCCGACGGCACCGTCGTCGCGATCAAGGTGCCCAAGCCCGAACTCGCGCACGATCGCGAATTCCGCGCCCGCTTCCGGCACGAGGTGGCCGCCGCCCGCCGAGTGCACGGCGACTTCGTGGCCGAGGTCGTGAACGCCGACGTCGACGCGCCCCGGCCCTGGATGGCGAGCGCGTTCGTCGGCGGGGAACCCCTGCAGGACGTGGTGGCCCGCCGCGGGCCGCTCACCGGCAGCGCACTCGACGAGTTCACCTCCGGACTGGCACAGGCGATCGCGTCCGTGCATCGGGCCGGCGTGGTGCACCGGGATCTCAAGCCCGGCAACATCCTGCTCACCCTCGACGGGCCGAAGATCATCGACTTCGGGCTGGCCTTCACACCGGACAGCACTCGGATCACCGCGCCCGGCGTGGTGATCGGCACGATCGCGTGGATGGCCCCGGAGCAGTTCGGGGCCGGGGACGCGGGGCCACCGGTCGACATCTTCGCGTGGGGTACGTGCGTCGCCTTCGCCGCGACCGGCCGGATTCCGTTCAACGGCGAGAACGTCTCGTCCGTGATGGTCCGGATCGTGCGCGGCACACCGGATCTGGACGGGCTGTCCGGCAAGTACCAGAGAATGCTGGCGGTCAGCCTGAGCAAGGATCCGGAACTGCGGCCGACCGCCGAGGATCTGGTGACGGCCTTCGCGCGGCCGAGTTCGCCACGCCGCCCGATGCCCGCCACGCCGCCCGATCATGTCGTGATCGATTCCGGACCACGGGATTCCGAACCGACCGAGCCGGCCGACCCGTGGCTCACCTACCTCGCTCCCGCCGATCTACCGGACACGGTCCCGGTTCCGCTCCCCCACACCACCCTCCTGAATCCGGCTCGCCGCACCGATCCCACCGTCGTCCACACCGACCCCACCGTGGTGCACGGCGACCCGCGACCACCCGCACCCGATCCCGCGGCGACCGTGCCGACCACCGTCGTCACCGATGACGATCCGTCCCAGCCGATTCCGTCCCAGCGGCTGCGGCCCTCACACGCCACCGACCGTTCGGGCTCGGCATCACGGCAGCGGGCACGCCGCAGCCGGGTGCCGACCTACCTTCCCCTGGCCTGGATTTCGCTGATCCCGCCGCTCGGCCTGCTGTTCGGACCAGCGGCGCTGATCCAGGCGACCCGAGCGCGGGTGTACGCCCGCCGGGCGTATGCCGAACCGCCGCAGCGAATCCGGCTCGCGACCCTGGTGGGCGTGGCCGGGCTGCTCGTCGGGGTACTGAGCGTCGTGGTGGCGCTCCGGCTGCTCACCGGCCACTGAATCGGCCGTTCCGGCGTCGCGACGGGTCGTCAGCCGTGCATCGCGATCCCGAGCACCACGAGGATGATCAGGGCGGCCAGCGCCGCCGCCAGCAGAACCGGCACCAGCTTCGACGCCCGGTCGGAAGCCTCGACCGGCAGATCCTGGGCTGCGGCAACAGGTTCCGCCACCGTGGTCATCTCCGCGAGATGCGCGACGCGCATGGCGGGCGACCAGCGTTCGAGCAGCACCGTGTCGGTGCGCCGGAACGTCCCCCCGTCCGGACGCACCACCGACTGCCAGGCCCGCGCCAGCGAGCGCAGGTCGGCCGAGGTCAGCGCCGGTGCCGGCGAGGTCAGCAGGGCATCGATGGCTTCGAAATCCGACATCGGCAGCAGCTGGCCGAAGCGCCCGTAGTCGATCCGGTCGGCCGCCAGATCCTCCGCGAGGCACCGGATCGTGAGCAGCGCGAACTTGAACAGGTCGGTGGTCGGCGTGAAGCCGTCCCCGTTCGCGTACTGCGGCCGCCAGGGCAGCGGATCCAGATTCGGCATCGCGGAGTGGCCGTCGATCAGGAACGAGTCGCAGTCCAGGAAGTAGTTCTCGGTCATGACCGACTGCCCGGCGGGCGCGGCGCCGGTGACGAGAATATTGTTCGGCTGCAGATCGCCGATCACGATCCCGTTGTCGTGCAGGAAGTCCAGATCACCGAGCAGTCGCCCGAGCCTGGCCAGCTTGTGCGGGAAGTCGTAGTACTCGAATCCGCGCCGCGTCGCCACCTGCTCCGGCACCGCCAACCGGGTGAAATGCCTCGGCTTCCAGCCGTTTCCGGGATCGTGGAAGTACATGGCCGGGGCCTCGGGCAGCACCACGCCGACGATCTCCGCGCCGTCGGTGACGACGGCGCTCGGCCACGCGCACCGGGCCAGCAGTCGTTCGCGGTCCTCGGGGGCCAGCCGCCGCGGCCAGGCCACCAATTGCCGCAACCGGTCGCCGTCCAGGTCGGCGCGGGCCTCATCCCGGAATCGCTTGAATACCAGGTGGTCCCGATCCGGCACCGTGCACCGCCAGATCTCCGCCGCGCCGCCCTCCCCCAGCGGCCCACCGGGATCCAGGCGCAGGCTGCGCAGTCGGTACCACGCCTGGCCATCGGTGGATTCGGCCGCAGTCATCGACACCCCGGCTATCGGCCGACCGGCCAGGCCGCGACGATCGTCCGGTCGTCGTGCAGGCCCGGCAGCTGGAAACCGACGATCTCGGCGAAGACGTGCTCGGCCGGCGCGGGGCCCGCGAGCTCCGGGAGGATCGACGAAAACTGCTGCGGCACCAGTCGAATCGCGTCCGCCATACCGTCGCTCGCCAGCACCACCATGCGCCGGCCGGACAACACTTCGGTGCCGGTGACCATGCAGTCGGCATTGCGCGGCAGCGACGCGGTGACATTGCTGACCCGGCCGCCGGACTTGGTGTCGTTGCGGGTGAGCCAGCTCATCGCCCCGGTACCGAGGTCGACGGTGAGCGCGTCGCAGTCGCCGACGGCCGCCCACAGCATCGGATAGCCGCCGGGACCCACCGGACCCAGCGCGGCGAAGGTCAAGGTGCAGGCCGGAATCGAGGTTCGCTTGCCCTCGGCGGTGCCGTGCGGATCGCGATAGCCGATCTCGGCCGCCAACCGGGTGAGGTCCTCGGCGCCCAGATTGCGCGCGACCTCGACGGCGACGTCGCGCGCCAGCGCGGACCACTGCGCGGTCACATCTCCGGGGCGGTACCCGGGCACGCGCTTGTGCAGGGCTTCGATAGCGACGCGACACGCCCTCTGCGCCGCGACATGCGAATTCTCCGCGGAACCGAGGCCGTCCGCGACCGCCAGGAAGACCCAATTGTGTTCCGGTGCACCGCCGATGGCGTAGGCGTCCTCGCGGGTGTGCCCGGTTCGGGCGTGCTGCAATCCGACCTGGGTCGCGGCATAGACCTCGAAACTTCCGCTTCGACCGCGATCCACGGTCAGTCCGCTGACACCGGAGGTGGTGACCGCCGCCAACTCGACCGGCCGGGCGGCCTTGGCGACCGGTGGCGTTTCGGCCGTGGAAGGCCGCGGGGTCTCCCCCGGCAGGGGACCGGCGGCCGGAGCCGGTCTCCGTTCACCGATGGCGGACAACACCGCTACCGCCCCTCCTGTCATCAGGGCGGCCGCGGCGGCCACCAGCGCCGCCGGGAGCAGCCCTCGGTCCGCGGTGCGCGGCGGGTCCGCCAGCACGAGCATCACGTCTCCGTTGTTGCCCGTTCGGCTCAGATACGCGGCCGGGTTCTTCTGCGTAGAGCTGATTCCGAGTGTCACGCACGGCACATCACGGCCGTTGGGCGGTCTATCCGCCCTGTTCGGATTCGGAAAGAGCAGTCCCACAACGCCGCCGGGAAGCCCCTGAATCTCGCCCGCCGCTGTGGTCGTCGAAGGCTGGCCGTTCGGATTGCTCTCGGGGGACCCCGCGGGCGGCACCGAGCCGGCCGGGCAACCGCTGACCGGCGGGCGACTCGCCGCCGCGGATACGGCGCTCTGGTCCACCGGTTTCGGCGAGGAATCACCGAGCCACTGGACGATCAGCGCCACCAGGAAGAAGCCGATCGTCGCGACCAGCACCACCAGCGACGTTGTGTGCACCCGCGCGAATCGCCGCCGCAGACCGGGACGCCTCGGCCGAGTCATCGAATTCCTCACTCCAGCCGCCGCATTCCCGCGGGCGTGCGGAACAGGAACGCTCCCTGTCCCACGCTGCTGCTGATCGAGAACTTGATGCTGTTGATGATGGCGCGCAACAGATCTCCCGGCGCCACGCCGCCCGTCGCCACACAGGCCGCACCGACCGGGTCGATCGACCGCAGCTGCCGCACCGTGCCCTCGGTGACCTCACCGATGCCCAGGGCCACCACCACCGGCCGGAACGGATGACCCGGCGCCTCCAGCGCGTGCCGGACCGGCAACCACACCTCGTCCCGCTGCAACTGGCCGTTGACCTGTGGATTCCCATCGGTCAGGAAGAACACGACCGGCGTGTAGGACTGCAGTCCCGCGCGGGCGAAACGCTGCTGATCATCGCGGAGCATCCGGTTCAGGAACGAGAACACCTGGGCGTAATCGGTCGAGCCCTGCCTGGGCAGGCGCGGTAGCGCCGGATCGGACCGCAGTGGGGTCAACGGGAGCACCGGGACCGGGGAATCACCGAACGCGATCACGCTCAGATGCGCGGTGTCGTAGGTGGTCGGGTCGTCCGCGAGCACACCCAGCATGTCGGGCAACGACTGCTCGATGGTGTCCAAGGGCGTGATCGGCTGTCCCGGATTGAAATCCGGATCCCACATCGACCGCGAGACGTCGCACACGATGTAGAACGGGAACACCCGGCGGGCGCTGACACCGGCCTGGGTCACCCCGAAACGAGATTCGCTACGCATCACACCACCGCCGCCACGGCCTCATGCCCGAGTCGCCTTCCCGCGCCACTCGGCGCGCCTCTTCGTCGACCATGCCCCCGATCACCGACGGCGGCGGAGGTAGCGGACTACTCGATTTCGGGACGGCGACTACTCCAGCCCGAACCGATCCGTGCCGACCGGCAGGCACCGGAAATGAGGTAGCGCACTACCCCCGTATCCGAACAGGGACCGGCCCACCATGGGTCATGGCCGTGAACCGGCCAGGGAGGACCCTCGATGCCACAGGCGAACTCGCACCGCCGCCACCGATGCCTCGACGGTGCCCGGCTGCTGCTCGCCGTCGTCGCGGTCCTGCTGTGCGTGGGCACCGGCTCGGTCGCGATCGCGGCTCCGACAACGACTCCCAGCTCTCCTTCGGTGCCACCCCAGGGCGGCGGCACCCACGACGGACCGGGCCCGTCGCTCATCGTCCCGGCGACCGCGCGGCGTGGAACCACGATCTCCGTTTCCGGCGACAACTGGGTCTGCACCAGCGATCTCACACTGACCACGAGTTGGTCGAGCAGCATCACCACGAAGGTGACGAACTACTCCTTCACCACCCGCCTCGCCGTTTCCGATCAAGTGCCACTCGGGCCGCAGACAGTCACCGCCACCTGCACCTACATGAATGTGCGAACAACGGCACCCGGGTATGCGGCGCCCTGCTGCTCGGACACCATCACCCGCAGCGCGCCCATCACCATCCAAGCGGCGCCCGTGGATCCACCCGTGTCGAACGGGCCCACGGGCGGCAACCATGTCGGAACGACACCGCACGTCGAAATAGCGACTCCGCCAACCTCGACCGACGCGGACGCGCCGGAATCCACCCCACCGGTCGTGCCGGCAGCCGTGATCGGCGTCGTCGCCGTGGCCGGAATCGCCCTGACCTCCGTGATTGTCCGGCGCCGCCGACCCGCCGCCCCGCAACAGCTCTACCGGCAGCCACCGCATCGGGCGCCGGCCCGTCAGCCGGCGGTCCGGGTGTCCGTCTCACCGGATATGAACCCGCAGACGGGCATTCGCGAGATCGGCCGTCCGACACGTCCGCTCACCGTCCACGTCCGCATGCACCTCGGCACACCCGACGTATTCGTGAGGGAGCTGTCACGATGACCACCCCGTTGATCTCGGCCCGGACGGTGGCGCTCGGCTACTCGGCGCCCGCCGCCGACGACCTCGCGAACTACCTGCGTTCCAGCGGAATCGACCGCATCGCGCTGCGCGGAGCGATCGCGATCACCGAGCCGCTGCGCACGGCGGCCCTCGCCGAGATCGCCCAGGCGATCGACGGCTTGCTCAATATCAGCCTGGCCCAGGTCGCGGTGGAGGGCTGGTGCCGCTACGACAGGTTGCTCCGCGCCGCGGATCGCACCCGCCGCGGCGGTGTTTCCGAGAAGGTCCCGCTGCTCGAACACGAAATCTCGCACACCTATCACCCGGCCCTCGAGGTCTACGTGGACGACCAGCAGGTCAGCCGATTCGAGATCACGGTCGACATCTCGTTGCGCGTGCTGCCGCTCGAGGCGACCGTCCGCGGCGGCAGACTGGTCGAACTCGGCCCCGGTGACTGCACCGCGACCGTATCGATCGGCACACCGGACCTCGGGCCGATCCTGGTGCGGGACCACACATTCCAGACCTCGGGGGCCTTCGACCTCCGTCGCCCGATAACCCTCTCGGGCCCGAGCCCACGAACCGGTACTCCCCGCCCGCGGTAGTGATCCGAAGATCTAGCAACGCTAGACAGGCCATGAGATCGATGCTACCTTTGCTTCATAATCTAGCGCTGCTAGATTCAAGGTAACCGACGAGGAGTAATCGCCATGAGCTTCACCATCAATGAACAGAAGTTCCTCGCTGAGGCCGGGCTCGGCCGACTGGCCACGGTGTCGCCCGACGGGGTCGTGCAGAACAACCCGACCAGCTACCGGGTCAACGCCGACGGCACCATCGATATCGGCGGCATGCGAATGGTTGCCACTCGAAAGTACCGCAATATCCAGGCCGGCAGCCGCGTGTCGTTCGTTGTCGACGAACAGGTTTCGCTGGACCCGTACGAAATTCGCGGCATCGAGGTACGCGGCACGGCCGAGACGATCGAAGACATCGATCCCCCGTTCCCGGTCCAGGAACGCGCCATCATCCGCATCCACCCCGAACGCATCATCTCCTGGGGCATCGACGGCGCCTCCTTCGACTTCACCAGCCGCCGCGCCGAGTAATCAGGCGGCGGAAGCGATCCCCTCGCCGCCCGGCGGGACGCGGGCTGGGTCGGTACGATCCACTCGCGGTTCATCGGGGGTGGATCGCCCCGGTGGGTCCGGGAGTTCGAGAGTGAGTCGACGTGACCAGCGAGCAGTTTCAGTCCCATCCGAACCCGGAGACTTACGATCCGTTCAGGGGTGGGCCATTCCAATCGGCCGAACCACCTCGGACCGTGATGTATGCGTACTACCTGATGCTGACCAATGCCGTACTGACGGTCGTCGGGATGGTGTACGGCGCGACCCTGCTACCGGAGATTCGCCGGGAAGCGCGGGAAATGGAAGCTGGCAGTCTGACCGGCAGCACGCTCGAGACCATCGTCACCATCGGCATCGGTATCGGGTTTGCGATCTCGGTGATCACCGTTGTGCTGTGGATCTGGATTGCGTTCGCGAGCCGTGCCGGGAAGAACTGGGCGCGGATCACCGGAACGGTCCTGTTCGGCGTGGACACGCTCAGCATTCTGTTCTCGATAACGTCGGACAGCAGCACCGTGCCCACGATCGTCATCAACTCCCTTAGCTGGGTGATCGATCTGGCGATCGTAATCCTTTGGTGGGGTACACAATCGAGCACCTACTTCCGCTCCGCCCCGGAGAGCACGCCGCCCTCCCCCGGTCCGGGTCGACCCGGCCCCTGGAACTATTGACCGAGCCCTCGTCATGCCCCGGCAATCATTTGCCGGGGCATGACGCGTTTCAGTGGGTCATCGGGGCGCCGAACCAGGTCGACAGGGCCCGGTGGAGGGCGGAGGTGGCGGATTCGGCGGGTTGGGCGAAATCCGCTGCCCAGGCGATGTAGGCGTCGGGGCGGATCAGGAGGGCGTCGGCGGGTGGGTTGTCGGTTTTGGCGGTGATGATGTCGACTCGGAGGGGCCAGCGTTCGGCGATTTCTCGGAGTTCGGGGCGGTCGGCCAGGTCCAGGAGGACCGGGCGGGGGGTGTGCATGAGTTCGGCGACGGTGATGGCGTCGGGGCCGGTGTGGAGGGTGAGGTTCGGGGCGAAAGTACCGGTCAGTGCGTCGGTTTCGGGGGTCGGGTAGCGGAGGTCGGTGCCGCCGACGAGGGCGCCCAGGCGGTGGGCCGCGGGGGCGTCGGTGAGGAGTTCGGCGAGGACGTCGCGGAGGGCTTCGGCGGCGGGGTCGCCGCCTCGGCGCAGGGCCACCTGGGCGCGGGTTTGGAGGCGGGCTCGGGCACCCGCGTAGTGGCGTTCGGTGTGGTAGGTGTCGAGCAGCGGGCCGGGGGCCCAACCCTGTACTGCCGCGGCGAGTTTCCAGGCCAGATTGACGGTGTCGGAGAGGCCGCAGTTGAGCGCGGTGCCCGTGGCTGGGAAGAGGTGGGCAGCGTCGCCCGCCAGGAAGACTCGTCCGGCGCGGTAGTTTTCGGCTTGGCGGTCCTGGAAGACATAGCGGGACAGACGGGTCGGCTCGCCCAGCGGCAGGTCGAAACCGAGGACGCGGCGGATGCTGGCGCTCAGTTCGGGCATCGTCAGCGGGTCGTCGCTGTCGTAGTCGGCAGGGTCGTCCTCGGTGGACTGGAGATAGAGGACGCCGCCGTGGGCTGCCACGGCGAATATGCCGTGCTCGGTGCGGGTGAAACCGGAACGGACCGTGGCGGTTCCGGGGATCTCGAGGTCACCGTTGGGCAGGACCGTCACCGATTCGGGGACGGTGACCTGGGCCAGCCGGTTGACCTCCGAGAAGGTGGTGCCGGGGAAGTCGATTCCGGCCATCGTGCGGATCGGGCTGCGGCCGCCGTCGCAGCCCACCAGGTAGCGGGCGGTCACCCGGTAATCGCCGTCCGGGCCGCGCACGTCGGCGGTGACGGTCGAGTCGTCCTGACTCAGCCCGGTCACCTCATGGCCGCGGCGGATCTCCGCGCCGAGTTCATCGGCATGCTCGCCCAGGACGCGCTCGATGGCGTGCTGGGCGATGGACAACGCCCGCATCGGCGGATCGGCGAGGCCGGTCAGGTCCAGATGGACACCGCCGAACGGGAATCGCGGCGGCGGGTAGCCGCCCTCGGCGGCCGCTTCCAATCGCTCCAGCAGACCTCGATAGTGCAGGACATCCAGGATCCGGCCGCCTAGGCCACTGGCCTTCGGGGTCTGCCGGGGTCGCGGGTGGCGTTCCAGGACCACGGCCCGGACGCCCGCGAGGCGGAGTTCACCGGCCAGCATCAGGCCGGTCGGGCCCGCTCCCACGATGACGACGTCGGTTTCCACACCCATTGTCGTTCAGTGCCTTTCGTATCAGTCGGTGGCGAGCGGGACTTCGCCCGCGGTCTTGCTGTAGCCGTTCGAGGCGGGCCGTGTCGGGTCCAGGACAGGGTCCTCATCGACGACCGGTTCCGAGGTTTCGGGTACCTGGTACAAACAGGATTTGGAACGCCAGGTCATGAGCTCTCTTCCACGGCCGCGCGCACGGCGCGGATCAATTCGGTTACCAGGGGTTCCGACGCCCGCGCGGTCCAGACCACCGCCGCGTCGATGGGCGGCGCGTCGGTGATCGGGACCACGCTGGTGGCGGGGTCGGCGTAGCGGCGGCCCAGGGACTCCGGCGCGAGCCAGACGCCTTGCCGCCGGGCGGTGACGATCGGCCCGTCCGCGGTGTCGAGGACCGTCGGCTCCGGACGCCCGGCGGCGGGTCGCAGGGCGGCGGCCCAATACCGTTCGGCCGGATCGGACAGGAAGATGGCCGGGAGCACCAGGGTCTCCGCGGCCAGGTCGGCCAGCGGCAGCCGCTCCCGCCCGGCGAGCCGGTGCTCGCGCGCGAGCACCGCCACCCACGAGTCCTGCCCGATCACGCTGTAACGCAGGCGGTTTCCGTCGATCGGTAGCCACATCAGGCCCGCGTCCGCCCCGCCCGACTCGAGTTCACGCAGGCTCTCCGGCATCGACCGGACACTCACCAGCACCACCCGCAGCCCGGGATCGGCCGCCTCCAGCCGGTCGGCGATCCGGATCAGGAACGACGCGGTCGAACGGGGGCAGCACACCACCCGCAGCTGGTTGATCGACTGCTCCGCAACGGTATTCATGCGCGCGGACAACTCCATCAACCCTGCCACCATGGTTTTCGCGCCATCCGCGAAGATCTCACCGGCCGCGGTGAGACTCACCCCTCGAGAGTCTCGCACCAGGAGAATCACTCCCAGCGCCCGCTCCAGCTGTTTGATCTGCGCGGACAACGTCTGCTGGGTGGTGTGCAGCCGGGCCGCCGCCCGCGTGATGCTGCCCTCCTCCGCGACCGCCTGGAACGATTCGAGCTGACGCATGTTCAACTCCGGCAGCGCCGAGCGGGGCCGGCGGTCCAACAGCCGATCCGCTGGGTCAGACATCCCGCGGCGACCGGGTCAGCGAAACCGTCAGCGCGGCAAGACCGCTCAGCACGGCACCGAACCACAGCACCGCCGTGAGAGCCAGACTGTCGGCGATGAGGCCACCGAACAACGCGCCCAACGCGATCGCCAGATTGAACATGGCGGTGTTCAACGCACTGGCCGCCTCGGTGGAATCCGGTGCGGCACGCAGAATCCAGGTTTGCACACCCACCGGGATACCGCCGAAGGTCAGACCCCACACCAGCAGCAGACCCAACCCGGTGACCGTGGAGTGGCCGACCAGCGCGACCAGCACCAGCACGCTCGCCAACGCCACGCTGATGATGATCAGCGCCACGCGGATACTGCGCCCCGCCGCGGCTCCGGTGACGAAATTGCCGACGATCCCGGCGATTCCGAACCCCAGCAATGCCGGACCCACCACCGCCGGATCCACCCCGGCCACGTCCCGCAGGATCGGGCTCACGAACGTGAACGCCGCGAAATGCCCACTCACCAGCAGGAACGTGACCAGTACCCCGGCCCGCACCACCGGATTGCGGAACTGCTCGGCCAACGTGCGCAACCGCACCGGCTCGGTCGCGGGCAAAGGCGGCAGCAGCGCGAGCAGCGCCACGACCACCAGCAGCCCGAGCCCGCCGAGCACCCCGAAAGCGATCCGCCAGTCGGTCAATTCACCGAGCAGCGTGCCCGCCGGGACACCCAGCACATTGGCGGCCGTCGCCCCACCGAAGGCGATGGCGGTGGCGCGCGGCACGTACTCGCCGGGCACCATGCGCACCGCGATTCCCGCGGCCAGCGCCCAGAAGCCGCCGATGGCGATGCCGATCACGAAGCGCGACGCCAGCAGCAACCCGAAACTCGGCGCGAACGCGGACAACACGTTCGCACCCACCATCAGGCTGATCAGGCCGAGCAGCACGACGTGCCGATCCAGCCGCCCGATCGCCACCGGCAGTACCGGCGCCGTGGCCGCCGCCACCAGGCCGGGCACGGTCACCATGAGCCCCGCGGTGCCCTCGGAAACACCCAGCGCATCGCTGACCGAGGTCAGCAGACCCACCGGCAACTGCTCGGAAGTCACCATGGCGAAGGTCCCGAGCGCCACCGCCCCGACCCCGAGCCACCGGTGCAGCGGAACCCGTTCCGCCACCGAATCGGATGTCGGAGAACCGACAACGGACGTCATTCAACAACTCCTCACAAGGGGATCGCGACCGAACCGGTCGCCGAGACGGAACCCCTGCTCACACCGGACGTCAGGGGCTCACGTACTAGAGTGGTCGCCCGGCCACCGCCGAACAACGACAGAACCAGCAATGCCGCATTAACCGCGGAGTTAACGAGACGGGGATTCCGTGGAGCTGCGCGAGATCGAGATCTTCTTGACGCTGGCCGAGGAACTGCACTTCGGCCGGACCGCCGAGCGACTCAATGTCACTCCGGCGCGCATCACGCAGGCGATCAAGAAGCAGGAGCGGCAGATCGGCGCGCTGCTGTTCGAACGCACCAATCGCACGGTGCGACTCACTTCGGTCGGCGAGCAACTACGCGACGACCTGCGCCCCTTGTTCGAGGGATTGGAACGCAGTGTGCGGCGCGCCAAGCAAGCCGCCCGCGGGCACACCGCGGTCCTGAAACTGGCCCTGCTGCCGTTCAACATCCCCGAGTTCCATCGCTATTGGAACGAATTCCGCGCCCGCCACCCGCAGTGGGAGCTCCAGGTCCACCGACTCCCCTACACCGACGTCTTCGGGTCCCTGCGCAACGGCGACTACGACGTGATCGCCGTCTGGGGCCCAGCCCCCGACGACATCACCGTCGGCCCAGCCCTTTTCAGCGACAGCCAGGTGATGGCCGTCAGCTGCGACCACGCACTGGCCGATCGCGACACGGTGTCGATCGAGGACTACCCCGACTACCTGCACTCGATGCCGCCGGGCAACGCCCGCGAATGGGAGGAGACCTACCTCCCCTTCACCACGCCGTCCGGACGCCCGATCAACCGCCTCCGCCCGGTCACCAATGTCGACGACCTCATCGAATGGGTCATCAACGGCGACATCATCCATTCCTTCCCGGCCCACGTCACCGAATTCTGGAAGATGTCGCACGTCCGCTTCATCCCCATCCCCGACATCCCGCCCATCACCTACCACCTCTGCTGGCGCGCCGACGCGGAAACCGAGCCCATCCGCGCCCTCGCCCAGGTCCTCACCGATCTACGCGGCGACTAGGCCTACTCCCAGGCGAAACGGGGCTGGTCGAAGTGGTCGACGCGGGTCGCGCGGCCGTGCAGGGCCACTTCGCGGAACTGGTGCAGGATCGCGGCGGTGGGGGCGTGCAGGTGGCCGCCGAGCAGCGGGAGCTGGATGGTGGGGCGGTCGGAACCGGGGACGGTGGCGAAGCGTGGGTCCACGTCGAGTTCGACGAGTGGGATCCAGTGCACGGAAGCCACTTCGGCGGGGTTCGGGGCGAGAGCCGGCGGATCGGCGACCCAGGCCACGACGGGGGTCATGATGTAGCCGGAGCGGGTCGGGTAGTCGTCGAGGAGGCCGAGGACGGCCGATCGGGGCAGGGCGATGCCCAGTTCCTCGTGGAGCTCGCGCAAGGCGGCGGCCTGCGGGTCCTCACCCGGGTCGAGTCTGCCGCCGGGGAGGGCCAGCTGGCCGGCGTGGGCGCGCAGGCTCGGCGCCCGCTCGGTCAGCCAAATGCCCTGCTCCGCACCGCGATCGACGATCGCGATCAGGACCGCCGCGGGCTTGCGGTCCTCCGGGTCGACGGTCCGGCGGGGAAACGCGTCCATCGCCTCGGCGACCGCTGCCCGCAACCGATCCGCGGGCACGTCGTTCCAGCGGTATCCGCTGCGATCTTGATCGACGGCCATTCGCCGAACCTAGATCGCGGCGGCGGGCAGCGTCAAGCAGCCAGTATCGTTCCGGCATGCGCGATTTCGGGATGGGATTTGCCCAGTTCTTGGCGGGGCAGCGGTGGGTGGCTCGGCATCGCCGGGAGTACGGGCTGGGGCTGGTGCCCGCGCTGATCACGCTGGTGATCTACGGGGCGGCGCTGGTCGGGGTGATCACCTGGGGCGGGGACGTGACGGAGACGCTGACGCCGTTCGCGGACGGGTGGCCGAGTCCCTGGCTGGGGTTGTTCCGCGGGGCGCTGATGGTGGCGTTGATCGCGCTGGCGGTGCTGGTGGCGGCATTGACCTTCACCGCGGTGACCCTGCTGATCGGATCGCCGTTCTACGACGTGATCTCCGAGCGGGTCGACCGGTCGGTCTCGCCGGACGGAAGCGCCCCGGAATCAGGGCTGGCCTGGTGGGTCGAGCTGTGGATATCCGTGCGGGACAGCGCTCGAATCCTGGTGCGAGCCATGCTGTGGGCGGTGCTGCTGTTCGTGCTCGGGTTCGTGCCCGTCATCGGGCAGACAGTGATTCCTGTCCTGGCGGTGTTCGTCACCGGGTTCTTCCTGACCCAGGAACTGACTTCGGTTGCGCTGCAACGGCGCGGGGCGCACCTGAACCAGCAGATGGCCATGCTGCGGTCCCGCAAGACCGTCGCCTGGGGCTTCGGCGCACCGCTCGCCGCGGCGTTCCTCATCCCGGTGGTGGCCGTGTTCCTCATGCCCGGAGCCGTCGCCGGGGCCACGCTGCTGAGCCGCCAGCTGCTGGGGGAACCGACCCGGGTCTGACCCCGCCGCTCACAGGGTCGAGAGGGCGAAGGCGGTGAGGAATCCGGCGACGGTGACCAAACCCGTGACCAGGTGGGCGTTTTCGAAGGCCTCGGGAATCATCGTGTCGGCGATCATGGTCAGGATCGCGCCCGCCGCCAGCGCGATGATCGCGGCCAGGACGGACGCGGACAGCACGTCGGACAGGGTGAAACCGAACATGGCCGCCGCCGCGCTGAGCACGGCGATGCCGCCCCACAGGCCGAAGATGTAGCCGGGAGTGCGGCCCGCGCGGCGCATGCCGGTCGCGCTGGACAGCCCCTCGGGGATATTGCTGATGAACACCGCGGCGACGGTCGCGACGCTGACCGCGCCGCCGGAGGCGATGCCCACACCGATGATCATCGATTCCGGGATGCCGTCGAGCAGCGCGCCCAACGCGATCGCGGTGCCCGACCCTTCCTGATCCGCCTCCGAAGGCTGTTGATCACCGGACCGTTTGCGATGCCGAGCGCCACGGCGAGCCAGCGCGCTGTTCGCGCCGGTGTACACCACGGCCCCGGCCAGCGCGCCGACAGCCGTGGGAGCCAGGCCGCCGCGCGCGTGCGCCTCGTCGATCAATTCGAACGAGACCGCCGACAGCAGTACCCCGCTGCCGAACGCCATGATGGTCGCCACCAGCTTGGCGGGAACCTGGACCAGGTAGCCCAGACCCGCGCCCATCACCAATGCCGCTCCCGCGAGCAGCCCCCAGCCACCCGCCTCGACCACAGTGCCCATGTCCAGTGACTACCACCGGATCCGGCCCGAGGGTGCGCGACCGGCCGATGGGCGACTCAGCTCGTGACGACGGGCAGGGACTGCGCTTCGGCGAACGCCGCCATGTCGACCATGCGGCGGGCATTGGACAGCGCGGTGATGGTGCACACGCCCAGCGCGCCCGTGCGGTCGTAGAGGGTGGCGGTGGAGACCGCGATACCGTTCGCGGACACGTGATCCCGGGCGTGCACGCCGATCTCCGGGCCCTCCGGCAGGCGCGAGAGGGTCATGGTCACATCGGTGTTGATGTAGCCGACGCCCGCGGTGCCCCAGTTGCACACCAGGTTGGTGGTGTCGGCGGCGAAGGCCGCGCGCTCGAACGGGGTGATGGGCTCGCCCGCGATCAGGGGCGGGACATTGTTCCAGGCGGCCTTGCGGTGCGGATTCACACCGGAGGCGAAATCGTGGGTCCAGTCGGCGGATCCGGACTTGAACAGCGGCGGCGCGCCCTCGGGACGGTCGAGCCGCTGGTCGGGGACCGGCAGGTCCCGGGTGGGCTGCCAGATCTCGCCGGGCGGCTCGGCCGCGGCGATCAGGAATTGGACGGTCGCGCGGGCCCGGACCTGGTCCTGCTGGACGATCGAGGCGTCGACCACGCGAATGCGGTTGCCGTCGCGCGCGATCGAGCTGTGCAGTTCGATCGGCTCGTTCAGGACGGGGCTGAACATGTCGACCGTGAAACGGGCGGGCACGAACTCCGGGCCGGGGCTGTGGGTTTCGAGCTCGTGGGCCAGCAGCCCGCAGACGGCGGTGCCCGCGAGCTGGCTGGAAGACCAGGCGCTGACCGCCATGCGGGTCGCCGTGTAGCGACCGTCCTCCCGAGTGAAGAACGCGGTCATGATGCCTCCCCTACCTGGTGATGATCTTCCAAATTAGAACACGTGTCAGAAACGCGAGGGAAGGCGCGCGTCCCGATCAGCGGGCAGCGGGCGGGGTCAGTTCACCCAGGGCGGGTTCACCACGGTGCCGTCGAGCAGCTCGCCGGTGAAGCCGACCGGGGCGGTGACCAGCACCTCGGCGGGCCGGTCGGAGGGATTGTCGAGGCGGATGACCGAATCCGCGGGCGCCACGCCCGCGTCACCGGCGGCGAGTCGTGCCGACTCCCCCTGAATGGTCAGCGTGATCGAGCCCGCCAGCACCACGAAGCCCTCTTCGCGGTGGATGCGGTGCGCGACACCCTGGGTGCCGGGCGCGATCTCGAGGCGCCACACGCACAGCTCACTGCTGCCGACGCTGGGGCGAATCAAAGGGGTGAAGCGGGAACCGTGCATCTCGTGAGACTGGATATCGACGGCGTGGACGACGGGCATGGACACTCTCCTTTGGTCAAGCTGCTTGACTATATAGTCAAGCTTGTTGACTTATTTGTCAAGTGCCAAGATCTCAGACATGCCCGGACCCGCACAGGACCTGCCGCTGCTGCTGCTTGCAGCCGCCGCCGAGGTGACCGACGCCATCAACGACGGCTGCGTGGCGGCCGGGTTCACCGACATCCGGCCCACCCACGGCTTCGCCTTCGTGCGCATGGCGCCGTCCGGGGCGACGGTCGGCGAGATCGCCGAACACCTGGGCGTCACCAAGCAGGCGGCCAGCCAGCTGGTCGACGAACTCGTCAAAAAGGACTACGCGCAGCGCAATCCGCATCCCACGGACGCCCGCGCCAAGCTCGTCACGCTCACCGAACGCGGCTGGGCCTGCACCCGCGCCGCCGACGCCGCCGCGGCCCGATTCACCGAGCGGTGGGCGGCGACACTCGGGCTCGAAGCGACGGTGGGGCTGCGCAACGCCCTCGCGCGCGTGGTCACGCCGGGCCGCGTGCGCCCCTCGGCCTGGTGACCGATCCGCGTGGCACTCAGCCCAGTTCGAGGGTGGTCGTGCCGAACACCCGATCCAGCCGGAAATCCCGCACCGGCCCGGTGTACATGCGCGCGGTCTCGAAGCTCGGCGTCAGGCCGGCCTCCTCCATCAGGCGCACCGCGGGCTCGTTGACCAGCGGAACATCCACCGCCAGCGGCATTCCCGCCGCGTGCGCGGCCAGCGCGGCCAGCAGCTGACGCGCGTCGGCGGGAGTGTCCGCGAACAAGGGCCCGACCCGCAGGGTGTCCCGGGCCGGGCGCAGGACGGCGTACCCGGTGAGCGTGCCGTCGACAATGCGCGCGAACGTCCGATGTCCCGGCTCGTCGAGCCAGGCGGTGAGAAATGCGGGGCGATCCGCCGGATAGCACGCGGAGTCGTACGGCAGCAGTTCCGCCGTATCCGCCGGGGCGAGCGCCGTGACCGCGTTGTCGGGCAATGGCAGTCGTGGCACGCCGATGAATCGCGCACTGCTGTAGGCGAGTTCGAATCCACTGCGCCGATAGTTGTCCTGCTGCGCGGGCACCCCGTCCAGGCCGACCACCCGGTTTCCCGCGTGCTTCAGCCCGGCTTCCCAGGTGGCCAGCCCGAATCCACGCCCGCGCAGCTCCGGCCGCACCAGATAGAAACCCAGGAAGGCGTAGTCCGCGCCATAGTTGACGACCGAGACCGCGGACGCGGGCTCCCCGTTCACCCGCCCGAGGAAGAACCCGTCGGGATCCTGCGCGAAATACGCGGTGGTATCCCGCCGCCCCGGATTCCAGCCCTCGGCGGCGGCCCACTCCACCACGGTGGCCCACTCCCCCGGCGTCGCCCGGGAAACGACCAGATCATCGATGCGCACGGTCTCCGGCATGCGACCAACGGTAGTCGCAAAACCGCTGCTACTCGGCAGGATTCGCGGAGCCCGGCACAGAGCGACAGCGGCGCGGGCCGGTCGCGGCGGTAGGGGCCCGAGCGGGCGGCCGATCGAGGCCGGAACTCCGGTAGGGTCGGTGTGTCATGGCCCGCGACCTGCGAGGTTGCGCGAAGTTCGAGGAAGAGATGGCCGACTACGCACATTCCGATCACGCCAGCCGGAGCCGCGAGGAGAAGGCTCGGCGGCTGGCCGCGTATGTCTGGGCACGCGGGATCAGCGGGGACGAACTGCTGGAGCTGCCGGTGGCGCAGCGGCGGAAACTGGCCCGGGCGGCGGACACCAATCCGCCCAGCACCGAGGAGACCTGGCAGGTGGTGGCCCGGCTACTCGGGGAGAAGGACTCCTGGGCGGCCCGGAATCCGGGGCATCCGGCGGCCGTGCGCGATCACGCGGACGAGAAGATCCTGTGGGTGAAACCGCCGGTCAAGCCCTGGGAGTAGCGGGAAACCCGTCGCCCGTGAACTCTTGACAGCAAGAAATGAACCAGGGTTCACTGCTTGAGTGTCCCCCGACTATGAGAATCACGCCGGCACCCGCCCGGCCGCCTGGCGCGACGACCTGACCGGTGGCGAGGACTCGCTGTTCGCGGGCCGCCCGGAACCGGTGAACGAGTACACCGGGCGCACCCTGACCTACGAGGTGACCGGCCGGATCGCGCGCATCACCTTCAACCGGCCCGAGCGCGGCAATGCCATCACCGTCGACACCCCGATCGAACTGGCCGCGGCCGTCGAACGCGCCGACCTGGATCCGCGGGTGCACGTCATCGTGGTGAGCGGGCGCGGCAAGGGCTTCTGCGGCGGCTACGACCTGTCGATCTTCGCCGAGAACGGCCTCGAACCGGCCGAGGGCGCCCAGCCCGCCGAGGGCAGCGTGCTCGATCCGGTCGTGCAGGCGCGCAATCACAATCCGTGGGCCACCTGGGATCCCATGGTCGACTACGCCATGATGTCGCGATTCAACCGCGGCTTCTCCAGCCTGCTGCACGCCAACAAGCCGACCGTGGCCAAGGTGCACGGCTTCGCCATCGCGGGCGGCACCGATATCGCGCTGTTCGCCGACCAGATCATCTGCGCCGACGACGCCCGCTTCGGCTACCCGCCCACCCGCACCTGGGGCATCCCCGCCGCGGGCATGTGGGCGCACCGCGTCGGCGATCAGCGGGCCAAGCGCCTGCTGTTCACCGGCGACAGCCTCAGCGGCACACAGGCCCTCGAATGGGGCCTCGCCATCGAGGCCCCGCCCGCCGACGAACTGGACGCGCGCACCGAGGAACTGCTGGAACGCATTTCGATGGTGCCGATCAACCAGCTGGTCATGGCGAAGCTGGCCCTCAACAGCGCGCTGCTCAGCCAGGGCGTGGCCAACTCCGGCATGGTCAGCACCGTGTTCGACGGGATCTCACGGCACACCCGCGAGGGCTACGCCTTCCAATTGCGCTCGGCCACCGCCGGTTTCCGCGAGGCCGTGCGGGAGCGCGACGAGCCGTTCGGCGATTGGAAGCGCGCGCAATTCGAGAAGCCCGCCGGCGAGTCGAAACCGGCCGAGCCCGAGGTGTAGTCCGGCCGGGTCGGCGACCCCGCCGGTCGCGGCTCAGTCGATCCCGTCCGAATCCGTGCGCTCGACCTCGGCGACCACGCGGTCGGCCAGCGAGCGCACGGCCTTCGCCTCCTCGGCGGTCATCTCATCGATGAACAGCCGACGCACCAGCTCGACGTGATTCGGCGCGGCGGACTCGAGGGCGGCGCGACCCGCGTCGGTGAGCCGGATCTCGCGGCCGCGGGCGTCGTCGGCGGCCTGGCAGCGGTCCACCAGGCCGCGGGTCGCCATCCGGGACAGATGCTTGGACAGGCGGCTCTTGTCCCAGCAGATCTCCGCGCCCAGTTCCTTGGCGCGCAGCTGGCCACCGGCCGCGGACAGCGCGACCAGCACCTCGTAGTCGGAGAACGACAGCCCGTCCCGGGTCAGTCCGGCGGCGATCGCCGAGTCCAGGCGTTGCCGCATGCGGATGAAGGACTGCCAGGTCGTCTGTTCCTCATCGGTCAGCCAGCGCGTCATGGCATCCATGATATCGGGAAATAGTTGACATGGACACCATCATGATCCTCAGGAAGTTCACGGAGAATCCACGCCACCCCCGGCATGCAACCTTCGGTACAGTACTGACCGTTCGATTTGCGTAGTTCTGGCGGAAATCGTCAATGCCCGAGCGCATTTCGGTCAGGACGAATGAGACACACAGTGGCAGAAGAGGTTCCGACATTCGGGGTAAATCCCCTAATTCACCTCTATGCATAGCTCATCCGGTTGACAATGCAACGTTGCGCCAGAACACTCGGGCCAGCTAAACCTAACCGCGCCGACATTGAGGAATACATGAACGTTCGCCGGCTACTCGTCACCGCCAGCGTCGCGGGCCTGACGACCATCGCAGCCCAGACCGCCGCCACCGCCGATGTCATCACCGGATCCGCCGGTACCGGATCCTCCGCCATCGACACCGGTTCGGCCGCCACCGGCTCCGCGGGTCTCAGCCAGACCGGCTCCGCCGGCGGCCCCGTGTACCAGAACTGCGACCAGGCCCGCGCCGCCGGCGCCGCTCCGCTGTTCCGCGGCCAGCCCGGCTACAGCCCGCACCTGGACCCCGACGGCACCGGCATGGCTTGCCCGACGGTCTGAGCGAGACCCAAAAATGTGGCCCGGTCCAATTGGACCGGGCCACATTCATGTTCGGGTTCGGGGGGCTGTCCCCCGGGTACCGCTGCCGCTCAGCGGCGGAAGATCTTCACCACGACCAGGGTCGCGATCAGGGCGCCCGCGCCGATCAGGCTGTACTTGATCTTCGGCTCGTTGATCTTGGCCACCAGGGACTGTTTCGCATTCTCCGCCAGCCGCTGGGGGTCGGCGCGTACCGCCAGCTCGTCGAGGGTGCTCGCGAGCCGGTTGCGTGCGGCCTCGATCTCCCGCTCGATCGCCTCGGTATCTCTCGCCACGTCACACTCCTGTCTGAAAGCCGCGCGGAATCCGCGGCGCCGTCGAATCGGGGCCGCTCTCGCGCGACGCACGCGCAGGCGAGCCGACCTGCCGAGAGTGTATCGCCAACACCGGCTCGAGCCCGTCGACTAGCGTGGCGGCATGACCGAGAATCACCGACTCAGTCCCGGGGACACCGCGCCCGCCTTCACCCTGCCCGACGCCGACGGCAAGGACGTCTCGCTGTCGGACTACCGCGGCCGCAAGGTGATCGTGTACTTCTACCCGGCCGCCAGCACTCCCGGCTGCACCAAGCAGGCCTGCGATTTCCGCGACAACCTGGCCGATCTCGACGGCGCGGGCATCGACGTCATCGGCGTCTCCCCCGACAAGCCGGCCAAGCTGGCCAAGTTCCGCGACGCCGAACAGCTCACCTTCCCGCTGCTGTCGGATCCGGAGAAGGAGACGCTGGCCGCGTACGGCGCCTTCGGCGAGAAGATGATGTACGGCAAGAAGGTAACCGGCGTCATCCGGTCCACCTTCCTGATCGACGAGAACGGCAAGGTCGAGGTTGCCCAGTACAACGTGCGGGCCACCGGCCACGTCGCCAAGCTGCGCCGCGACCTGCATCTCGGCCTCCCCGAGACTTCAGCGGACAACTGAGAGCCGTCGACCGTCTCGCATCCGGACCGGCGGTAAGTGCCGAAACGATCGTGGACGTCCCCGGGGAGTTACCCGGATCGGCACGAAATCAGCTGTCACCCCGGCCACCGAAAGCGCGGAACCCCGGCCCATTCCGGAGCCGGGGTTCTCGTCATATCAGGGCGGGTCCTAGACCTTGGGCATCATCTGGGCGGCCCACTGCAGCATCATGCGCCAGTGGTTGTCCCACCAGGAGGCGAACTCCGCGGTGCCCGGGGCCGGCGGCGCGAGTTCGCCCGGGAACAAGCCGGATTCGCCCGGGGAGCCCGCCGTGCGGGTCGGGGCGGGGATGATCGACTCCGGGCTCGAGGCCATCGCGTGCTCCGGCTCGGCCTTGATCAGCGGCCGCGGCTTGCCGCCGGAACGCGCGGGACCCCAGTTCAGGGTGGCCGGGTCGACGGTCACCACATCGCCGGGCTGCAATTCGGTCGCGGGCTGCGGGTCCGCGTTCGGGACCACGTCGTCCTCCCCCGCCACCGGGCCGATCGGCAGGCCGTCGGCCCCGAGGACGGAACCCGAGTCTTGGCCGGGGACGGCCGCGTCACCCATCCGGTGCTCGCCATTGCGCCCGTCGGCGGTGACCCGGGAATCGGTGAGGACGGGCTCGGGCACCTTCTTGGACTCGCTGCCCGAGGCGAGGACGCCGCCCACCACCAGGCCACCCGCCAGTACGCTGGCCGCCGCGAACAGCGCCGCCGAACCTCGGGCCCGGCGAATGCGCTCGGCCACCTCCCCCGCGAACTCGGCCTCGGGCAGGGCGGTCAGCGCCGCGCCGAGGGCCGGGGCGGCCGCCGCCACCTGGCAGGGGATCACGGGCGCGCCGAAGCCGGACTCCAGCGCCGCCACCACGGCGGATTCGGTTGCGGCGGAGCCGATCAGCACCACCGCGTCCGGCTTCACCCCGGCAGCGTCGAACTGGTCCCAGGCGGCGGTGACCGCGGAACGCATGGCGTCGTCGGTGGCCGCGCCGCCGGTCAGCGTCACTGCGGCGAGCACCCGGGCGCGGTCCGGCGAGATGAGGGAGAACGCCTGGAAGCCGGGCACCACCTCGCAGATGGCGAGATCCTCGAATTCGTCCACCCAGGTCATGGCTCGGGCCACCGCCAGGTGCGAGGCCTTGGCGGACACCAGCGAGGCGTCGTGCCAGGGACCGGCGGCCAGCTTGGTGACGATGGCGCGGCGCTCGGCGGCGTCACGGTAGGTGACGGCCGCGCCGATGATCTCCCGATCCGCGCCGATCTTGTCGGCGATGTCCTCGAGCGCCGTCTCCACCGCGACCGCCAAGTCGGCCTTCGCATCTCCGCCGATCGGCAGGACGCGCTCGAGCACCACGCGCTCGGTCAGCTTGTCGCCCGTATCGGCGAGGGCCACGGCGCGCACCGTGCCGCGCTCGGTGGCGACGCCGAGCGTCACCGCGGTACGAACAGGGGTAGAAGCAACCACAATCAGCCTTCCAACGTCGACGTACAGGCGAGGATCACGCGGTCGAGAGAGGAGAACCGAGGACGAACCGGGTTCGAAAGAGGCCGGGCCCCTTTCAACGGAGAACCGCAGCTGAGAGGCAGCTGCGATGATTCTTCGGAGCCGACGACGGCTCGGATGGGTCGGATTCGGTGACACACGAACTACCGCAGCGTGTCATGCGCGTGTCGTAACCCGTAGGCTGTTGAGCGTGGAAGCACGCACGGGAACCAGGTCGGCGCGACGACCGGACCCTGCGTTGGAGCTGCAGGACGACCCACAGGAGCTGATGCCCCGTCGCCGCCCGACGCAGGAACGATCGAAGCGCAAGTTCGACGCCCTGTTGCAGGCCTCCCGCGAATTACTGGTCGAGGTCGGCTTCGAATCGTTCACCTGCGAAGAGGTCGCGGCCCGCGCGGAGGTGCCGATCGGCACGCTCTACCAGTTCTTCGCCAACAAGTACGTCATCGTCTGCGAGCTGAATCGCCAAGACCTGGTGGCGGTTTCACAGGAGCTGGCCGACTTCCACGGCGAGATCCCGTCCATGGACTGGCTGCGGCACATGACCCAGCTCGTCGACCACCTGGCCGACCTGTGGATGACCGACCCCTCCCGGCGCGAGGTGTGGCTGGCCATGCAGTCCACCCCGTCCACCCGGGCCACCGGCGCGATCCACGAAAAGGAGTTCGCCGAAGCGGTTTCGCAGATGCTGCGCCCGCTGATGCCGCGCACCCCGCGCGGCCGCCGCTCCATGATGGCGCAGGTGCTGGTGCACGTCGTGTACTCGATGCTGAACTTCTCGGTCCAGGACGGCCTGGCCCACGAGGACGCCGTCGCCGAGCTCAAGCGCCTCATGGTGGCGTATCTGCTGATCGCGGAGAAGGAATCGCGATCCGGCGGGCAGCGCACCACCTTCGATCCGGAGTAGCGCGCACCCGCGAACCGCGTCAGTCGCGGATCAGATCGGCGAGCTCGCCCGGATCCTCGAGCACCACCATGGCGGCGGCGGTGTCGCCATCGTGGGTGAGCGACAGGTGAACTCGGACCCGCGGCAGGAATTCCGCTGCCAGCCCGTGCAATTTGATGCTGGGCCGTCCCCAGGCGTCGTTGACGACCTCGATCAGCGGATACGGGTTGTCGCCGATCTGCGGGCTGCGGGCGAAGCGGGATGACGCCCACGCCTTGATGACCGCTTCCTTCGCGGCCCAGCGGGTGGCATAGCTGCGTGCCGGGTCGGTGCCCTTGCTTTGGCAATAGCGCCGCTCCCCAGCGGTGAAACTCTCCCGGAGCATGGTGGTTCCGGTACGTTCCATTTGCTCGGCGAACTCGGAGATGGTGACCAAGTCCAGGCCGATACCCAGGATCGTCACAGTGCGGGACTCCTAGATTCCTCGTAGTGCAGTCGAATTGGCTGCGAACATACCAGCGGACCTACGGCACCGTAGGCTCCGCGCTCTACCGTCGGATCACCGACATGGAACGGCGGGCCCGCGTCCGGTGCTCGCGCGGAGCACAGGACACGAACCCGCCGTGTCGAACCTGCCGTGAGCTACTTACCGGCAGGCCGGTCCTTGCGGCGCCGTCACGTAGACGGCGTCGGAGCCCAGCCGCGCCCGCTGCGAGAGCAGCATGTCGGCCTCGAGCTGCCGCGACTGCTTGGCCGGGGTGCCGTCGCCGCCCAGGCGGCGGTCGGCGGGCCGCTCGTACATCGGAGCGCCACCGCACATCGCCTCGGCGAAGCGCTGACGGCCCGCGAGCTGACGCTCTTCGGCCTTGCGCTGGTACGCCTCTCGCGCCTCGGCGTCGGCGATGGCCTCCACGAAGGCCTGCGGGTGCACGATGGCGACCAGGCCGGAGACGTGGCCGAAGCCGAGCGAGGTGACCAGACCGGCCTTGAGCGGGAAGCGATCTCCCACGGTCAGCGCCTCGCGCAGCCACACCAGGTGCGGGTACTGGGCCATCTTCTCGTCCACGCAGTCGAGGCTGCGGTTGGGCGGGATGACGCCCTGCTCGAGCACCTGGCACAGGCCGATCATCTGGAACGCCGCCGCGCCGCCCTTCGCGTGACCGGTGAGGGCCTTCTGCGAGATGACGAACAGCGGAGCGCCTTCCGAGCGCCCGATCGCCGAGGCCAGCCGCTCGTGCAGCTCGGACTCGTTGGGATCGTTTGCGGCGGTGGAGGTGTCGTGCTTGGAGATGACCGCGATCTCGTCGGCGCCGACGCCCAGCTTGCCGAGTTCCTTGGCCAGCTTGGACTCCGGGCCACCGCGGCCCGCACCCAGGGCGCCCAGGCCCGGAGCCGGGATCGAGGTGTGCACGCCGTCGGCGAAGGACTGCGCGAACGCGACCACGCCCAGCACCGGCAGACCCATCTCCAGGGCCACCGAACCGCGGGCCAGCAGCACCGTGCCGCCACCCTGCGATTCCACGAAGCCGCCGCGGCGACGGTCGTTGGCGCGGGAGAAGTAACGGTCGCTGATGCCCTTGGCGGACATGACGGCCGAGTCGGCGGTGGCGGACATGTCGCCGAAGCCGACGATGCCCTCGATGCCGAGGTCGTCGTAACCGCCGGCCACGACCAGGTCGGCCTTGCCGAGCTTGATCTTGTCCACACCCTCCTCGACGGAGACCGCCGCGGTCGCGCAGGCCGCGACCGGGTGGATCATGCCGCCGTAGGAGCCGACGTAGCTCTGCACCACGTGCGCCAGGGCGACGTTGGGCAGGGCCTCCTGCAGGATGTCGTTGGCGTGCGGCTCACCGAGCAGGTTGTCGATGTAGAGCGAGCGCATCGACGACATGCCGCCCATACCGGTGCCCTGGGTGTTGGCCACCATGGCCGGGTGCACCCACCTCATCAGTTCGGCGGGGCTGAAGCCGGAGCTCAGGAACGCGTCCACGGTGCAGACGATGTTCCACAGCGCCACCCGGTCGACCGAGCTCACCATGTCTGCGGAGATGCCCCACTTGGTGGGATCCCAGCCGGTGGGGATCTGGCCGCCGACGGTGCGGGTCAGCTTGGCCTTGCGGGGCACGCGAATCTCGGTGCCCGCCTTGCGCGTCACCTGCCAGTCGCCCGTGCCCGCGACCGGGGTGACGACCGTCTGCTCCGGGTTGGCGGCGACGAAGGCGCGCGCCTCGGCCTCGCTGTTGACCACGAAGGACAGGTCCTTGTCCAGGAACACCGAGGTGAGCAGCGGGGCCGCGTTCTCGATCATGGCGCCGTCGTCGCCGTAGCGGCGGACGCCGCAGCGCTCCACCACGGTGTCGTGGTAGCGGTCGGCCAGCTCGGATTCCTCGACGTAGTCACCGGATTCGGTGTCGTACCAGCCCGGCTTGGGGTCGTTCTCCCAGGTGACCAGGCCGGTGGTCCAGGCCAGCTCCAGCACGCCCGCGGCGGAGAGCTGGTCGGAGACCTCCATCTCGAAGCGGGTGCGCGCCGAACCGTAGGGGCCGAGCTCGCCCGCGCCGACGATGACGACCATGTCGTCGAGATCGGCGGTGACCGAACCCCATTCGGGGGTGACCAGCTTGGAGCTCAGGGTCGGCGGAGCGGGCAGGGCGGAAATGGTCGAGCCGTCAACGCCTTCGGAGTCGGCGGCCGCGGCCTCGGCCTCGGCCTGCTCGCGCGCCTCCTTGGCGAGGGCGGGCAGATCCAGCTTGGCACCGGCCAGACCACCGGTGAGGTCGATCTGCTGCGGTCCGGACGCGGTCACCACGCGGGCCCGCGAGGTGCACCACTTGAGCAGCTCGTCGGCCATCTGGATGGTGGACCAGGTCTGCACGCCAGCCTTCTCGACGGCCTCGACCAGCGGGTCGTTGCCGCCCATCAGGCCGGTGCCGCGCACCCAGCCGATCAGCGCGTGCACCAGGGTGACCCGCTCGGACCAGGAGGTCTCCGCGCGCCACTTGGCGACGATGGCGTCCAGGGCGGCCTTGGACTCGCCGTAGGCGCCGTCCCCGCCGAACATGCCGCGGTTGGGCGAACCCGGCAGCACCACATGCAGTTTCGCGTCCACATCGTGGTCGGCGCCGATGGCGGACAGGCCGCCGATCAGGCGTTCCACCGACCACAGCAGCACCCGCATCTCCATCTCGGCGCGGGCGCCGGCGTCGGAGAGGTCGCCGGCCACGCGGGGCGCGGCGAACGGCAGCAGCAGGGTGGGGGTCATCGCCTCCTTGACCAGGATCTTGGCGCCGCCGGCATTGTCGACCTGCTCGGTGCCGACCCAGTCGATGAGCGCGTCGATGTCGGTGTAGGAGGCCATGTTCGCCGGAACCACCCACAGCGCCGCGCCCTTGCGGGCGTTGTCGCGGTAGAGCTGCTTGTAGAAGCTCAGGCGGTCGTCGTCCAGCTTGGAGGTGGTGACCACGACGGTCGCGCCACCCGCGAGCAGCCGGCCGGTGGCCGCCGCCGCGATGGAACCCTTGCTGGCGCCGGTGATCACGGCGATGTCGGAGGACCAGATGCCCGGCTCGGCCGAGCTGAGCGCGGCCTCGGCGATGGCGCCGTAGACGCCGGCCAGCACCGAGCGGGCCGCCTTCATGGCGCGGTTGCGCCACCAGGTGGCCTGCGCCGCAACGGCTTCACCGGCGCCGAGGTAGCCCTCGACGGCGGGTTCGGCGGGCAGCGAGCCGTCGTTGCCGAACCACAGGCGGGCCAGATCCTCACGGGCCGAGGCCCACCGGTCGTCGATCAGGACGGCCTTCTTGGCGTCGAACGCGGGCGCGACCAGACGCGGCCAGTCCGAACCCAGTTCGGCCGACACCAGATCCACCAGGGTGTCCTCGGTGGCCTCCGGCGCGGACGCCTGCTCGGCGTGGCCGAGGGACTCCAGGATCACCCGGGCGGCCTGCGCCAGCACGCCGTCGCGGCCGGTGATCTGCTCGGTGAACTCGCCCAGCGCGGCGGCGTCGACGGTCGCGCCGCCCGCACCGCCACCGGCGGAGGGCATGGAGACCGAGACTCCGCGGCGCGCGGCCACGGACTGCACGGCGGCGTCGATCGCGGCGTCCACGGACGCGGCGTCCGACAGTCCGCCCGCCACCAGGCCACCCAGGTCGCCACCGCGGACCGACTGGCCCTCACGGGTGCCGAGGGAGACCTCGGCGGTGACGTGGCTGGCCCAGCCGTCGCCCAGACCCCAGGTCTTCTTGACCCGGTCGGCGATGGCCGCCGGACGCTTGCCGGACGGGCCGAACACCTTGCGCAGGTGGTCGCCGATGGAGTCGGACAGCACCGAACCGAACGGCTTGTAGGTGCGGGCCAGACGGTCGACGGTGTTGGACAGCGCGCCCATGTCGGCGTCGGCGGCACCGTCGATGGCACCGAGCGAGAGCTCCGCGCCGAGGTCGACGAGCAGCTGGTTGCGGCGCGAGGACACGCCGTCGCACAGGCCCTCGATGGTGTCCACCGGGCCGATCTGGTCCATCCGCAGCTTGGTCCACAGCGCGATCAGCACGCGGGTGGCGTCGGCGGCGGAGAACGCGATGTCGTCCGGGGTCGGGCCACCGGTCGGCACGGCCACGGGGGCCGGGGCGGCAGCGGCGGCGGGCGCCGGTGCGGCGGAAGCGGTCTCGGCCGGGGTCTCCTCCGGCTCCTCCACAGGGGCCGGGTCGGTGTCGGTCGAGTAGACGATGCCGCGCTCGCGCTCGATATTGAGCACCTCGACGACAGCGTTGCCGAACTGCGGCAGCTTCAGCGTGTTCGAGGCCAGGTTCGCCACGGTCGGCGTTGCGGCCAGACCGATCTCGACGAACCGCTCGACGCCCACGCCGCCGTGCTCCACATCGGTGAACAGCAGGTCCTGGGTCTCGATCCAGCGGACCGGGCTGGCGAACTGCCAGGCCAGCAGCTCGACCAGGACCACGCGGCACAGCTCGACGCGCTTGGCCTCGGAAGACCAGTCGGCCCAGTTCGCCAGCACCTCGGCCAGCGGCTCCGACGGCACCAGATCCGCGATCTCCTGGACGAATTCACGCTCCAGGTTGAACGGCTTGGGCACCAGGTTCGGGATGTAGCGGCCGATCAGCAGCTCCGGCTGCAGGTCCGCGGGCAGCAAGTCGAGCAGCTTGGTGCGGAACTCCGGCACGCCGGCGCGCAGCACGGTCGAGTGGAACGGCACGTCGATTCCCGGGATGAGCACGAACGCGCGCTTGCCGCCGGTCTCGGCGCGCAGGCGCTCGATCTCGTCCTCGAGCGCCTCCATGCCCTTCACCGTGCCCGCGATGGCGTACTGCGCGCCCCGCAGGTTCAGGTTCACGACCTCGAGGAACTCGCCGGCCTGCTCGCCCAGGCCCTTGACCCAGCCGATGACCGCGTCGTCGGCGATGCCGATCTGCGAGGGGCGGATGGCGGCCATGCGGTAATCGCTGCGGCCCTGGGCATCCCGGGGCACCAGCTCGTGCATGGCCGAACCGCGCTGGAACACGACCTCCAGCACCGCGTTCAGCGGCAGCACGCCCGCCGCGGCGGCGAGGGCGTTGTACTCACCGACGGAGTGGCCCGCCAGCATCGCGCCCTCGATGAAGGCGCCCGCCTCGCGCAGCTCGGCGACCTGGGCCACACCGAGGGTGGCCATGGCCACCTGGGTGAACTGGGTCAGGTGCAGCACGCCCTGCGGGTGGCGGTATTCCACGCCCCGCGCCTTGAGGTAGGTCGGGTTGTCGCGCACCACGGCCAGGATCGAGAAGCCCAGGGCCTCACGGGTGTGCTTGTCGGCGCGGTCCCAGATCTCCTTGGCGGCCTTGGACCGGGTGCGTGCGTCCAGGCCCATCCCCTTGGCCTGAATGCCCTGTCCCGGGAAGGCGTAGACCGTCTTCGGCGGCGCGATGCGGCCGGTGGCGGTCATCACCAGGTTGCCGTCGATGCGGCAGGAGACCTCGACGATCTCCGAACCGTGGTCCACCGCAACGCGTTCCACGCGCACGTCGATCTGCGCGCCGAGGCGGACCATGCCCAGGAAGCGGGTGGTCCAGGCGGTGATGGTGCGCGGCGGCACCTTGTCGCCCAGGTCGATCGCCGAGACGGCGTGCTGGGCGGCGGCCGAGAGCCACATGCCGTGCACGATCGGGGTGCCCAGACCGGCCAGGCGAGCGGCGTTCTCGGAGGTGTGGATCGGGTTGAAGTCACCCGACACGTGCGCGAAGGCGCCCATGGCGCGCGGGGCCACCAGGGCCACGTCGCGGCGGCGGCGACGCGGGGTGTCGGTGGCGTCGTCGGACAGCGAACCGGCGGCGCGCGGCGGGTCGGACAGCTCGGCCTGGCCGGTGCGGCCGCGAATGGCGAAGCGCTCCACCAGAGTCGCGACGGCCGGGGTCTCCAGGCCGTGGTCGCGCATGACGCCGACGGTGACCTTGACCTCGACGACGCGGCCCAGGTCGGTGTCGAGCACCTCGGCGGACTCGGCGCGGACCGCGAGCACGGCGTGCTCGGCGGGCAGCGCGCCCAGCAGCTCGATCTGATGGTCGAGGTGGACCAGGTCCAGCATGCCCTCGATGACGGAGTGCGAGTCCGCGGTGCGGGTCGCGCCCAGGACCGCGAAAACGGCGGGCCAGCAAGCGCCCACGAGCACGTCGGGGGCGGTGCGGCCGAGGGTGGACAGGCTGTCCGGCAGGCCGGCGCCGGTGACACCGGCGTGGTCGGCGATCAGGTCCGGGCTCCAGGCCAGGTTGACGTGCGCGACCTGCGCGCCGTCGACCGACTTGACCTCGGGCAGCGACTGGCCCGCGGCGACGGCGAGCAGCGCCGACATGGCGGCCTCGGCGTCGTCCTCGGTGATGACCGGCGCGCCGCCGTTGTACACGGAGACCGGGACGGTCATACGGATGCGGACGGCGTCCTGGCCCAGCAGCGGGACCGCCAATTCCAGGTAGGCGCAATCACTCTCGGGGCCATCGGTGGCCGAGAGGGTGGAGCCGGTCGGCGGGTGCTTGGCGCCCTTGCCGTTCATGACCCACTCGCGCAGATCGCCGAGGCGGTGGATGGGGTTGACGGTGGTGCGGCCGGCCCACTGCACATCGGGTGCGGCCAGCACGATGTCGAGCAGTCCTCCCGCGACCTCGGTGCGGCGGCGGCCGTCCACGGCGGCCGGGACCACGCCCGCGCGCACCAGCGTGAAGGCGGTGTCCTGCTCGAAGCGGTCGAGGAGTTCACCGACCGGCTCGTCCACGCGGGTGATGCCCGCGACGGCGACGGTGCCGGGGATGATGCAGACCTGGTCGGCGGTGTAGCGGGCATCGTGGGCCTGCCACAGCGAATCCGAACGCCACCAGCGGCGCACGTCCTGGTCCACGACCGGGACGAAGTTGACGGGCTTGCCCGGAATCTTGCACAGCGACACGAAGAACGGCACGTCGGCCGGGTGCAGCACGGTGTCGGCGGCGGCCGGGTATTCGGCCTTCAGGGTGCAGATGGCCTGCACCGGGGTCTCGAAGGCGGAGTCGTCGGCGAACAGGGTCGCGATCTCGCCGCGGTCGGCCGGGTTGAGGCGGGATTCGGTGCGGCGCACCATCTCCGCGAACCGGTCGCGCCAGGTGATGTCGAGCCAGACCGAGCGGGTGGCGTCGGCGATGGCGTCGGCGAAGTCGGCGCCGCAGTCGAAGTCCTTGCGGCGGTCCAGGCCCACGGCCAGCTCGACGTAGCGCTCCAGCCACTCCAGGTAGGTCATGGTGGCGACATCGCCGAAGTACGGCTTGGCGGTGCCGTCGAGCGCCTCGATGATCTCGGCGCGGCGCGCGGCCACGGCGTCGGCGTCACCGGCGACCTCGTCGAGCAGGCGGCCGGTGCGGGAGGCGGCATTGTCGATCTCGTGGATGTCCGCGCCCAATTGGCTACGGCCGGAAGCCATGCCGCCGACCGCGGTGCCCGCGCCGACCCAGTCGGGGGTGCCGGGGGTGTCGACCAGCAGCTGCTTGACCTCGGGGGCGGTGGTGGCCTCGAGGGTCGCCATGGCGGCGGTGCCGACCAGGACGCCGTCCAGCGGCATGGCCGGGTAGCCGTGCTGCTGCGACCAAGCGCCGGTGAGGTATTCGGTGGCGCGCTCGGGCGTGCCGATGCCGCCGCCGACGCAGACCACGACATTGTCGCGGCCGCGCAGCTCGGCGTAGGTGTCGAGGAGCAGGTCGTCGAGGTCTTCCCAGGAGTGGTGACCGCCGGCCTTGCCGCCCTCGATGTGCATGATCACCGGGTAGCCGGGGACCGCGTCGGCGATGCGCAGCACGGCGCGGATCTGCGCCACGGTGCCGGGCTTGAACGCCACGTGGGTGATGCCGACCTCGGACAGTTCCTCGATCAGGCCCACGGCCTCTTCGAGTTCCGGGATGCCGGCGGTGACGATGACGCCGTCCAGCGGCGCACCGGCGGTGCGGGCGCGCTGCACGATGCGCTTGCCGCCCAGCTGCAGCTTCCACAGGTACGGGTCCAGGAACAGCGAGTTGAACTGCACCGCGCGACCCGGCTGCAGCAGGCTCTTCAGCTCCTCGACGCGGTCGGCGAAGATCTGCTCGGTGACCTGACCGCCACCGGCCAGCTCGGCCCAGTGGCCGGCGTTGGCCGCGGCCGCAACGATTTTCGCGTCGACCGTGGTGGGGGTCATGCCCGCGAGCAGGATCGGGGAACGACCGGTGAGGCGGGTGAAGGAGGTCTCCACCACGACGCGGCCGTTGGGCAGGCGGATCGGCTTGGGCGCGAATTCGCTCCAGGCCGAGGCGACCTCGGGGGCCGCGCCGGGGGTGAACAGGCTGCGCTGGCCCGGGCGGGTGGAGGCGGCGAGCACGCCGACGCCGGTGCCCTTGAGCGAACCGGCGGTGAGGCGGGTCAGCAGGTCGCCGGGGCCGAGGTCGAGGATCCACTGCGCGCCCGCGGTGACGGTCTCGTCGACGATGCCGACCCAGTCGATCGGGTCGACCAGCACTTCCTGGGTGAGGGTGGCGGCCAGGTCGGCGTCCAGGCCGCACTGCTGGGCCCAGCCGCGGACCAGGTCCACGGTCTCGGCGAGCGCCGGGTGGTGGAAGGCCACCTCGACCGGGATGTCCTCGAAGACGGGGGCGAAGACCGCGCCGCCACGCTTCTTGGCGTCGCGCTCGGCGGCCTGCTCGGCATTGATCTCGGCGGCGCGCTGACGGACGCGGTCGAGCTGGGCGACCGGGCCGCTGAGCACCACGCGACGGCGGCCGTTGCGGATGGACAGCACGGCGGCCTTCTCCGGCGCGACACCGGTCATGACCTCGGCGACAACAGCTTTGAGGGCCTCGGGGTCGACATTGGAGACGGCGACCATCGGGGACTTCTCACCGAGCGGCACCAGGCCGCGGCGGCGGGCGACGAGGCTGGCGGAGGCGCCGACCAGCTGGGCGATGGCCAGCAGTTCGGCGTCACGCCGGCCGTGGGCCTCGGCTGCGGTGGCGGCCAGGCGGCCCTGCGAGTGGCCGATGATCGCGGTGGGCACGTGCGCGACGATGTCGAGGCCCTGCAGGCGCAGCGCGCGCAGCGCGGCGATCTGGGTCAGGAGCACACCCGGCATGGAGACGGCGGCGGAGCGCAACACCTGCGCTGACGGCGCTCCCGAGACCTCCCCCTGCTCCGGGTCGGCGATCTCTTCTTCCAGCATCCACGCGATGGGGTCGAACCCGACCGGCCGGACCACGAGCAGCTGCGCCGCAATCGGTTCCAGCGCGGCGGCGGCCTCATTGACCAGCGCGGTCAGTTCGGGCTCGAGCGCGGAGTCGCGCCCGATCTCCTCCAGCTCGGTGAGCCACTGCGCGCCCTGGCCGCCGAAGGCGAGCGCGTACGGCGCGCCCTCCAGCAACCGGTCCAGCAGCGACGACCTGATCCCGCTCTCCCGTGACTTCCCCGCCGCCCTGGACTTCGATCCGGTCCCGGTGCTCTCGTTGATCGTCAAGACGTTCGACTTCCTTCTCCTGGCGGCCCGTCTCCACAGGACTGGACCGCGCTCACGGTGCGCAGATATCCCTCCGGCCCGCAGGCCCTGGTAGATGCCGAGGATCGCACAAAATCATGAGGATCTCCTCATGTTTGGCCCGCCGACCAGGGGTTTACCGCCGAGTATTTCTGTACGCCCGTACCAGAATAATCAGAAACATGACCCTCCCTCATGTTTGAAGCCGCTGGTGAGCTCGGTTACGCCGATGTAGGAAACGTGAGCCTCCCTCACATTGGCATTTATCAAATCGTTATAATCGCAGGTGAGGTTACCGACCAGTACGCCACACGTCCCCGATGCTTCGCGATCCCCGTTAGACCCGGTAAAGTTTGGACGGTCGTACCGTTAGCGCGAGTGGCGAAATTGGCATACGCGCCAGATTTAGGTTCTGGTGTCCTAGGACGTGCGGGTTCAAGTCCCGCCTCGCGCACACATTCCGCACCCCCGGCCACCCCCGGCCGGGACGTCCGCTTTGCCCGAATCACAGGGTTAGCCAACGATCTCCGCGGACAGCACTGCAACCAGTCAGCAAACCCTTCGTGGCTTTCGTCCGCCCCTGTCCGGTCCCGCCCCTCCCCGACCGGAAAAGACCTTCCGTCGCGGACTTTCCCGGGCTGGAATGTCGGGGACCGAATAGCCTTACCCGCACCCAGATTCGCAACCGAAGGGCGTTCCATGCGAGTTCCATCCCGCACCTCACGACGCGGCCGCACGCGGCGCAAGGCGGCCGGCCTGGCCGGGGCAGTCGTCGCGGCATCAGTCGGCGCGGGGATCGCGCCCGCGAGCGCGGATCCTGGATTGCGGGAGGTGATGTTGGTCGGCAGCAATTGGCAGGGGACGGCCGACATCATCAGGGCCCGTGGGGATTTCGGGAAAATCGGGTCGATCGATCTGATTCCCGACAAGGATGAGCGGCTGCGCGAGATCTATCTGAATCCGGTGAAGTTGGCTTACTTTCTCGGGATTCGGGTGACCGTTGGCGAGGGGCACGACCAGTACGTCGATGACATGTATACGACGCCGGACGGGTCGGCGGTAGTGGCGTCGCGGCCCAGTTTCGCCGATGTGGTGTCCGTCGACAGTGCGACCGGAAAGGTGAAGTGGCGGTTCGCGGTGTCGGGGAATCGTGCTGATCACATGGCGGTGTCGCCGGATGGGCGGCGGGTCGCGGTGTCGGCTTCTACCGGCAATGTCGTGCATGTGCTGGACATCGAGACCGGGGTCGAGCTCGGCCGGTTCCCGACCGGCGACAAGCCGCACGAGAACGTCTTCGCCAAGGACGGGACCATTTGGAACATGGCGATCGGGGATGTGAACACGCCGTTCGACGATCCGCTGCTGGACTGGACGAAGGGGGATCGCAAGATCACCGTGGCCGATGCCACCACCTATCGGGTGGTGAAGACCATCGATATGCGGGAGCGGCTGGACGCGTTCGGTCGCAAGGATCTGTCCGATGCCATCCGGCCGGTCGCGTTCCTGCCCGACGAGTCGAAGCTCTACTTCCAGGTGTCGTTCTTCAACGGCTTCCTCGAATACGACGTGGCGGCCGACAAGATCCTGCGGGTCGCCGAGCTGCCGAAGAACCCGGCCACCGGCCCGGACCGCACGACGTGGGTCAACGACTCACGCCACCACGGGCTTTCGATGGACCCGGACGGCAAGAAGCTGTGTGTCGCGGGAACCATGGACGACTACGCCACCGTCGTCACCCTCGCCGATCTGTCGGCGGGTCCGCTGATCCCCGCCGCCAAGCCGTACTGGGCCACCGTGAGCGGCGACGGGAAGGCGTGCCTCATCTCCGAGAGCGCCGCCGACCAGGTCACCGCGATCGACTTCGCCACCGGCGCGAAGATCACCTCGGTGCCGGTCGGCGACCATCCGCAGCGCGTCCGCCTGGGACACCTTCCGGCGGACTGGAAGTCGCCGACCGCTACCCGGTGAGGCGGGACAGCGGGCCTTCGAGAATCGCCAGGCGGACCGCGGACAGCACCACGGCGCGGTGGGGCAGACGGAGTCCGCCCGGTTCCGGCTCGTCGGCCCAGTGCCAGCCGCCGGGCTGGTCACTGGTGGGCAGCATGATTCGGGCGCCGGGCGCGGGGAGCGTCACCGAGTAGCCCTGGAGGAAGGTGCGAAGCCGCTGGGGTACACGGTGATTCGGGAGTGGCGGGGCGACCAGGAAGGTCCAGTGGCGGTCGCGCGGGTCGGCGATCACGGGCGTGGACGGCAGCTCGGACAGGCGGTCGAGGACCTGGCGGCCGAGTGGTTCGGGGAGGGTCAGGGCTTCGACGGCCGCGCCGAGGGTGAGCAGGGGCCGGTCGGCGTAGAGCTCGACGGGTAGGCCGTAGCGGGCGCGGAGCACGTGGGCCGATTCACGAGGGGAACAACACGATTCGAACATCGGGACCTCCGGACGCACGGTGGGGGTGCACCCGGCGCCGAAGGTGTCCGCGGTCCGTGGCCGACGCGAGGGCATGAACGGAGGTGTCGCGTCGAGAGCGGACACCGGGCGAAGTGGAGGCTCGACGACCGGCACCGGGTGCGAGGAATAGTCTCGGGATCGCCGGTGCCGGGGCGGTGACGCGGTGATGGCGTTTCGATGACCGACTGTAAAGCTGTGTCCCCCAAGGTCGGAGCAAACCCTGTGAGGTGGCTCACCGCCCGGGCATCGGGTCGGGAGCTTCGGCCGCGACGCGCACCGGCGGAAAGGCTTGTTCCGCTTGCCGATAGAGGGATTCGAGCGGCAGCGGGACGCGACTGGCCGCCAGGACCTGGTTGCCGGTGTATCCGGCGAAGACGTCGCCGTCGAGCGTGGCCCGGTACGGGAAGGCCGCGCGGATGTCGTCGAGGTGGTGGCGGGTGCCGACCAGATTCAGGAGATAGAGCCCGTCCGGGCGCAGGACTCGCGCCACCTCGGCGGTGAAGGCGGGGCCGGTGATGCCCTGGGCGATCCGCAGGCCTTCGAAGGCATCGGCCACCACCACGTCCGCGGAAGCCGTTGGCAGGGTGGTGATTTCGGTGAGGCCGTCGCCGAGCCGCAGGTCGAGGCCGGGTACCGAGCGCAGGCCGAGGCATTCGTCGACGAATTCGGCCAGCGCCTCGTCGGCCTCGATGACCAGGTGGCGGGAGCCGGGCCGCACGGCCGCGAGGTAGCGCGGGAAGGTGCAGCCGCCTCCGCCGATGTGCACCACGTCCAGGGGCGCGTCGGCAGGTTCCAGGGAGTCGACCACGTATCCGAAGTAGCGGACGTATTCGAGTTCGAGATAGGTCGGGTCGTCCAGGTCGATGTAGGACTGGGCGATGCCGTTGACGGTCAGCAGCCACCCACCCGGCCGTTCCGCGTCGGCGCGAAGCTCGGCGTGCCCGAACCGCACGTCCCGTGACCGGTTACTCATCGGTACATGATCGCAGGACCGAAGCGGGTCCCCCGCAGCGCTGCCTCGGGGGACCCGCCGGAGCCGGAGCCCTACTTCTGGATCAGCTTGTGCTTCAGCTGCTCGATGGTCTGCCCCCTCAGGCCGAGCCCGTCCTTCAGATACTTGTCGACCGAGCCGTAATCGGCGGTGAGCTGGTCGATTCCGGCCTGCAGGAAGCTCGCCTCGACGCCCAGCAGCGGCTGGTAGACGGCGGCCGCGCCGGCGCCCTTGGCGGCGGTGATCTGCGCGAGGGTGGCCGCGATGGACTTCGCGGAGTACTCGTTGGTGAGCAGGTAGTCGTTCATGATGGTCTGCTGGTCGACGCCCGCGAGGCTGAGCAGCAGGTAGGACGTCCAGCCGGTGCGGTCCTTGCCGGCGGTGCAGTGGAAGACGGCCGGGCCCTGCTGGTCGGCGAGTTGAGTCAGGAGGTCGGCGAAGCGGGCGCGTTCGTAGGCGCCGGTGACGAACTGGCGGTTGAGGGCGCGCATGGCCTCGCGGGCGGCCTCGGGGCTGGTGAGGTTGCCCATGGAACCGGACAGGTCGCCGCTCAGGATGGAGATGTTGACGTACGAGGTGCCGGTCGGCAGGCGGTCCGGCTTGGCCGCGATCTCGCCGCTGGCGCGCAGGTCGAAGGCGGTGCCGACGTGCAGGCCGGTGAGGGTCGCCAGGTCGGCGTCGTTGGGGGTCAGCGCGTTGGAGCGGTAGAAGACGCCCTTGTTGACGTGGTGGCTGCCCTGCGCGTCGTAGCCCGCGCCGGTGCCGGCGACGTCGCGGAAGTTGTCGACGCTGGCGAGGCGGGGGGCGTCGGCGACCTGATCCTGGCTGGGCTTGGCGACGGCGGCCGGCAGCGCCGACAGCTCGCCGCCGGCCAGGTTTCCGAGCAGCGGGCTGACCAGCAGCCCACCGCTGAGCGCGACAACGACGGCGGTACGACGCCATGAAACTGACAACTGACTCACTCCTAATCGCGTGTTGATCGCCGACAGATCTACGCGGGCGGAGTGAACCGGCGGAAACCAGACAGAGAACAGTCCGGCCGGTCTCGTTCAGTGGGACATCCCCTGGTTTCCCGTCGATTCGGCGGTCCATGAGGACTGCAGTGCTGCTGCAAATTTGCCGAGGTTCCCAAAAGCTTTGGTAAAATGACCCATTTCAGTCACCTGACCTGCCTAGACTGCCCGCATGGAGATCCACACCCGGCAGTTGCAGTATTTCGTCGCGGTCGCGGAGGAGTTGAGTTTCACCCGCGCAGCCCAGCGGCTGCACGTCTCCCAGCAGGGCTTGAGCACCCAGATCAAGCAGCTCGAACACGATATGGCCGTCACCCTGTTCTCCCGGACGACTCGCCAGGTGGATCTGACGGCCGCCGGAGCCGTGTTCCTGAAACATGTCCGGAATGTGTTCACCGCCTTGAGTTCCGGACTCGAGGAGGCCCGCGCGGTGCACCGCGGCGAACACGACCGGCTGGTTCTGGGCTGTCTCGAAGGCGCGGCGCTCACCCTGACCGAGCCGATCCTGGCCGCCTTCCGGGCGCGGCACCCCGAGGTCACCATCGAACTGAGCCATTTCACCTACGAGACCCCGTCGGCCGGACTGGCGAACGGCGAGGTGGACGTCGCGTTCGTGCGCCGCCCCTTCGTGGATGACGGCCTGCACTTCGAGCCGCTGTTCCACCAGCCCCTGATGGCCATGCTGCCCGCTCGCCACCGCCTGGCCACCCGCAGCGCGGTCAGCGCCGCGGAACTGCTCGACGAGCCGATCCTGGCCTCCGGCCCCGCCGATCCGGTGTGGAATGCCTTCTGGCGCTTGGAGTCCCACCGCGACGGCCGCCCCGCCCCGGTCGTTCACCCGGTCAAGACCCTGCTCGAGGAACTGCATCAGGTCGCGACGGGCATGGGCATCGCCATGACCGTCCCGTGCGCCGCCTGGATCAAATGGCCCGGCGTGCGCGTGGTTCCGGTGACCGACGCCGCCCCGAACGAGGTCGCGGTGTGCTGGCGCGCGGGCCAGCAGAGCCCGCTGGTGCGCTCGTTCGTCGAGGTGGCCCGCCGGGTCCGCGACGAGAACCCGGACCTGGTCGCCCGCCTCCAGGAGCTCCATCACGCCGTGCCCGCGATGTCGTCCTGAATCCACAACTCCCGCTTGTGGATAATCCGAAACAATTGATTTCAGTTCTTTTCCGCTGTCACATAACGTTTCTCGGCGTGAGCGAAAGCTCATTCTGGAAACATCTGAAGGAGAAGAACACATGGGTTCCGTCGCCAACTTCCTCTTGGACGCTCTCATCTCGGAGCTGACCAAGAAGCTCTTCAGCGGCTCCGCTGGAAAGTAGATCGTCGCGCCGTACGCGCGATATCGAAGGGGCGGTGCCGAGTCGAAC
>NZ_JBHWHH010000042.1:0-49129 GCF_042732555.1 Nocardia sp. NPDC059764 | reverse complement strand
GGGCACCAGCCGCGCGCCGGTGCGGGAAGCCTTGCGGCTCTTGGCGCAAGAAGGGCTGATCGAGCATCTGCCCCGGCGCGGATTCCGGGTGGCGGTGTGGTCCCGGACCGACATCCTGGAGCTGTTCGAGTTGCGGCGGGTCCTCGAGCGCTACGCCATCGACAGCGCGTTCCCGCTGGCCGCCGAGGGCGACCCGCTGCGACGGGTCCGAGCGGCACTCGAGGAGATGCGCGTCGCCGACGCCGCCGGTGACGCGTTCGAGCGCGACAATGCCCACCGCCGGTTCCACGCGGCCATCGTGGCGCTGTCCGGCAATCGGCAACTGGAACTGGCCTACGAGCCGATCCTGGTCAAGCTACAGCTGCCCATGGCCCGCAACCTGCGCGCCGAGTCCCGGCTCACCCAGCGCCACAACGGTATTCGACGGCACGAGGAGCTGCTGGCAGCCCTGGAATCCGGTGACGCCACGACGGCGCGCGAGGCGCTGTTGCGGCACGGGGAGCGGGCCTACCTGGACCTGGATATCCGCTAACACAGCGGATACATTGCGACACCGCCGATTTCACACATTCTGTCGACAATCGACAAATGGTGAACCCGAGCCCCACGATCGCGGAGATCCTGGCCTCACACGAAAGCGGCAGCGGCTCTCCGACCCACACCGCCGCCCGGGTCGCGGACGCCATCGCCGCGCGCGGCGACGACGGCACCTGGATCACGCCGGTCCCGCGCGAACAGCTGCTGGCGGCGGCCGCCGAGATCGAGCGACGGCCCGGCGCGCGCACGCTACCGCTGTACGGAGTGCCGTTCGGGGTGAAGGACAGCATCGACGTCGCGGGCCGGCCCACCACACTGGCCTGCCCCGACTACGGCTATACCGCCACCAGGACCGCGCCCGCGGTCGAGCGCCTGCTGGAGGCGGGCGCGCTGTTCGTCGGCAAGACGAACCTCGACCAGTTCGCGACCGGCCTCAACGGCACCCGCACGCCGTATCCGATCCCGCGCTCGGTGTTCGGCGGCGAATTGATATGCGGCGGTTCCAGTTCCGGGTCCGCCCGCGCGGTGGCGCTCGGCGAGGTGCCGTTCTGCGTGGCCACCGACACCGCCGGGTCGGGGCGGGTTCCCGCGGCGCTCAACGGAATCCTGGGCTGGAAGCCCTCGCGGGGGCTGATCAGCGCGCGAGGCCTGGTCCCGGCGTGCAAATCGCTGGACTGCCTGACGCTGATGGCGGGCACCGTCGAGGACCTCGATCGGGTCTTCGAGGTGATCGAGGGCGTGGATCCACACGATCCGTGGAGCCGCCCGCGCGGGCCGCGCTTCGGCGGCGGGCGGTTGCGGGTCGGACTGCCCGATCCCAGCGAGCTGGAGTTCTTCGGGGACGAAGTGTTCCGCACCGCGCACCTCGACGCCCGGAATCGACTGGTACGCCGCGGCTTCGACTGCGCGCCGACCACCCTGGAACCGTTCCTGGCCGCCGGAGAACTGCTCTATCAGGGCCCGTGGGTGGCCGAGCGGCTGGTGGAGTTCGAGGACTTCCTCGCCGAGCGACCGGATTCGATCCTGCCGGTGATCCGCGAAATCCTCACCGGCGGTTTCCGATTCACCGCGGTGGACGTCTTCCGGGCGCAGCAGCGCCTGCAAGAACTGCGCGCCACGGTGGCTCGGGTCTGGGACGACGTCGACGTGGTGGTGACGCCGACCATCGGCACCACGTTCACCGTCGCGCAGGTGCTGGCGGATCCGATCGCCACGAACACCGTGCTGGGCCACTACACCCACTTCGGCAACCTGCTGGACCTCACCGCGATCTCGGTGCCGATGGGCCTCGCCGCGGACGGCCGCCCGCTGTCGGTGATGGTGTTCGGCCCGGCGCTGGCCGACGACGTGGTGCTGGCCGCGGCGGCCCGCCTGCTCGACGAACCGCGCCCGGTCGTGGCGCACGCGGATCTCAGACTCGTACAGAAGGAACGGCGATGACGGCACTCTCCCGCGTTCCGGCGCGACCGGGCGACTTCACCTTCGACCCGAACCGGGTGGCGCTGCTGGTCATCGACATGCAACGCGACTTCCTGCTCCCCGGCGGCTTCGGCGAGAGCCTGGGCAATGATGTGGCCCTGCTGCGCACGGTCATCGAACCGCTGGCCGGGCTGCTGGCCACCGCACGGGCGGCCGGGATTCCCGTGATCCACACCCGCGAAGGTCATCGGCCCGACCTGTCGGATTGCCCGCCCGCGAAACTGCTGCGCGGGGATCCCACCCAGCGCATCGGCGACCCGGGCCGGTTCGGCCGCATCCTGATCCGCGGCGAGTACGGGCACGACATCATCGACGAGCTCGCGCCGGTGGACGGCGAAGTGGTGATCGACAAGCCCGGCAAAGGCGCGTTCTACGCGACCGGGCTGGCAGATGTACTGGCGGACAGGGGAATCCACTCGCTGCTGGTCACCGGTGTCACCACCGAGGTCTGCGTGCACACCACGGTGCGCGAGGCCAACGACCGCGGATTCGAATGCCTGGTGGTCTCCGACTGCGTCGGTTCGTATTTCCCGGAGTTCCAGCGCGTCGGGCTGGCCATGATCGCCGCCCAGGGCGGCATCTTCGGCTGGGTCGCCGACTCGGCCGCGGTCCGCGCCGCCCTCACCTCCGCCGTCTCCCCCCGCCCGGTCCAGTGAACAGGAAAGCCCATGTCCGTCGAAACCCCGATCGCCGGTGAAACCGGCAGCGCCGCACCGCTGTCGCTGCCGTGGTGGACCCGCGGCGACACCAATGCCTTCTTCGGCCTGTCGTTCAATATCCTCGTCAATGTCCTGACCCTGACCACGCTGTCGATCGCGGTGGTGAAGATCCCCAGCGCCGACGTGCTGGGCACCGTACTGCCCGCGCTGGGTGTGGCGCTGGTGCTGGGCAATCTGTACTACATGCTGCTGGCGCGGCGGCTCGCGCGGCGTGAGGGCCGCGCGACGGTCACCGCGCTGCCCTACGGGCCGAGCGTCCCGCACATGTTCATCGTGGTGTTCGTGGTGATGCTACCCATCTATCTGAAGACCAACGACCCGGTGCGGGCGTGGTCCGCGGGTCTGGCGTGGGCGTTCATGATCGGCGTGATCGTCATGATCGGCGCGTTCGTCGGACCGTACATTCGCCGGATCACCCCGCGCGCGGCCATGCTCGGCACGCTGGCGGGCATCTCGATCACGTTCATCGCCATGCGCCCCGCCGCGCAGATGTGGGAAGCGGCCTGGATCGGATTGCCGGTGCTGGCCATCATTCTCATCGGCTTCTTCACCGATGTGCGACTGCCCGGCAATGTTCCGGTCGGCCTGGTGGCACTGCTGGTGGGCACCGCCATCGGGTGGATCGGCGGCTACATGTCGGTGCCCGACGTCTCCCGGGCCGCACACGATATCGCCCTCGGGTTGCCGGACCTGCGCCTGCACCTGCTGTTCGACGGGCTCGCGCACCTGGCGCCCCTGCTGGCCACCGCTATTCCGCTGGGCGTCTACAACTTCACCGAGGCCATGAGCAATGTCGAGAGCGCCGCCGCCGCGGGCGACAACTACAACCTGCGCAGCGTGCTGCTGGCCGACGGGTTCGGCGCGATCATCGGGTCCGGTTTCGGCTCGCCCTTCCCGCCCGCCGTCTATATCGGCCACCCCGGCTGGAAGGACGCGGGCGGACGGACCGGCTATTCGCTCGCCAGTGGAGCGATCATCGGATTGATGTGCCTGCTGGGCCTTTTCGGCGTGCTCGCCACCCTGCTCCCCATTCCGGCGATCGTCCCGATCCTGCTCTACATCGGCCTGCTGATCGGCGCTCAGGCTTTCCAGGCCGTCCCGCGCCTGCACGCGGTCGCGGTGGTGGCCGCGCTGCTGCCCAATCTGGCCGAGTGGGGCGTCGGCCAGATCGACAACGCGCTCAGCGCCGCCGGGACCTCCGCCGACAAGATCGGCGCGGGCGCGCTGGGCCAGGCCGGCGTGGTCTACGACGGCCTGAAGACCTTGGGCGCGGGCGCGGTGCTGGCCGGGCTGGTCCTCGGCACCATGGTCACGTTCATCCTCGAAAAGCGCTTCCGCGCAGCCGCTCTCGCCGCCACGGTCGGCGCCGCGCTCAGCTTCGTCGGCCTCATCCACGCCACCGAGGTGGCCTGGGCCGCCGCCCCGAAGGTCGCCCTCGGCTACCTCTTCTTCGGACTCGTCTGCCTCGCGTGCTCGTTCCTGCGCGGCACCCGCCCGGCCCCTGACCCCGACCTGCCCGACTGAGCCGCTCGGGCGGTCACCGTCTCGCATCCGACGGCGGCCGCCCCGCACCACCCCCATCGGTCTCGTCCAGAAAGATCCGCAAGCCCTCCCCGATCTTGCCCGCCGCATTCTCCAACTGCTCGGGCGAGAGCACCTTCCCGAACGACGCTGCCTTCAGCAGCTGCCGCTGCACCTCCTCGAGGTTCATCGTCGCCCAGTCGCGTCGTGAGAGTTCCGCCATGGTCGGGGACAATACCTCGAGTAGAACGTTTGTTCGAGTGCCGGAATCGTGACAGCGGCGCGTCAGGGCGGTGTCAGCTCCGTGTAAGCGGGGGTGGGGATTGTCGGTGGCGTGAACAGCACTGTGATCGCCGATTCCGGACTGCGGACGATGTACCGGGAGCCGATGGATCTCGGGGCCCTCGATCCGGGCTTCGAGCGCGGGCTCACCGCCGTGGGCCGGTTTCTGCGTGGGGATCATGTGGTCGCGCAGTTGATTCGGTTCGCGGTGGTGGGTGGGGTCAGCAATATCGCGTATGTCCTGATGTTCATGGCGGTGAACGGGAGTGGGGCGCTGGTGGCGAATATCGCGGGGTCGGTGATCAGTACCGCGATCGCGAACGAGTTGCACCGGCGGTTGACTTTCCGGGCGGCCGGGCGGGTGGGGTGGTTCAGCGCACAATGGGAGGGCGGCGGGCTGGCCGCGGCCGGGCTGGTGATCAGTACGGCGGCGTTGGCGGGGCTCGGTTTCTGGGCGCCCGGGCTCGGGGAGCTCAGCCAGGCGACGGCCGTGCTCGTGGTGATGGCGGCGGTCGGCGGGATGCGGTTTCTCGCGCTGCGCGGGTTCGTGTTCTGAGGCGGGGTGTCACATTTCGATCGGCCGCGGTGTCCAGTGGGTGACACGAAAGACGGGAGCCCCGCCATGATCGGTACTCACCACCGGCTGGAAGCGATTCGGCGACACCGCGTCGTTCGACACCACCTTGGTCAACGGCCATCCCGCACTGGTCATGCGACGGGACGGTGAGGTGGACACCGTCCTGGCGTTGCGCATCGACGACGGCCTCATCACCGGGTTGTACGCGGTCCGCAACCCGGAGAAGCACTCCCACATGGACCACGTGACCGCGCTGAGCCGCTGACCCGTCAGCCGCGGCCGATGTAGGGCATGCCCGTCGCCATCACGGTCACGAACGGGACGTTCACGTCCAAGGGCAGGTCGACGGTTTGGGCGACGACCCGGGCGACGTGGGCGGCGTCGATGGTCGGTTCGGAGCGGATGCTGCCGTCGGCCTGCAGTGATCCCGCCGCGATGCCGGCGGTGAGTTCGGTTGCGGCATTGCCGATGTCGATCTGCCCGACCGCGATGCGGTGGGCGCGGCCCTCCAGGTTGAGCGCCTTGGTGAGACCGGTGATGCCGTGCTTGCTGGCGGCGTAGGCCACCGTGTTGGGGCGCGGGGTGTGGGCGGAGATGGATCCGTTGTTGATGATCCGCCCGCCGCGCGGCGTCTGGGTCTTCATGAGCCGGAACGCGGCCTGCGCGCACAGGAACGCGCCGGTGAGGTTGATGTCGACGACCTGCCGCCACTCCCCCGCGGACAGTTCGTCGATCGGCTTGCTGGGCCCGAAGATCCCGGCATTGTTGACCAGCACGTCCAGCCGCCCCCACTGCCGCGTGAGGTGCGCGAACACCTCGTCCACGGCGGCGGGATCGGTGACATCGGCGGGGACGACGTCCACGCCGCCCGGGCCGGGTGCGGCCGCGGCGGTCTCGTCGAGGGTGGCACGGGTGCGTCCCACCGCGACGACCTGATGCCCGGCGGCGGTCAGCGCGTGGGTCATGGCGCGCCCCAATCCGGCTCCGGCTCCGGTGACGAGAACGATCTTCGATGTGGTCACGGGATCCGAGCGTATTCGGTCAGTCCGCGGCCCGATCGGCCGGAAGCACGTTGGTGCGCAGGTGCCGGACCAGGGCGACCAGCCGTTCGAGGGTGGCGTGCTCGGGATCGGCGAGCCGCAACTGGAGCAGTTCGCGACCGGAGGCGTGCAGGATGCGCGCGGTGTATCCGGGAGCCGATTCGCGGGAGTGACGCGAGGTCAGGCGGTTCCGGCCGCGGTCACCCGGGCCGCCAAACCGTCGAGCACGACGGCTCGCTCGGGTGGCACGCCGATGTGCATGTGCACCAGATCGGTTCCCGCGGCGGCGAATTCGAAGGTGAAGAACGAGCAGCAGCTGGTTTCGCGGGCGGCGAGCTCGCGGGCCCGGGGTTCGGCGCTGCCGTCGAGGTCCAGCCGCAGCCGGGTCGCCGAGATCCGGTCCCAGCCGAGCACCGCGTCGCGGAACAGGGCGTCGAATTCGGCGACGCGCAGCGGTTGTTCGACGGTGGGTAGCGCGCACGCCTCCACCGGGACCCACGACGGCGCGGGGAGGTTGCCGATCGATCGAATCTCGGGTTTGCCGGCCATGACTCGCACCTCCTGCCGCCCGGGCCATCGGTCCGGGATCTCCCTACGATGCTAGGCCGTTCCAGTGGGCGCGGCACAGAGCCGTGATCACATCCGCTCGCGCAGAAGGAGATAGGCGTCGAGTTGGGCCGCGCCGGACAGCAGGGCACGGCCGCGGGCGTTCATGCGCTGCTGCCAGGCGGCGAGGAAGGCGGTCAAAGCCTCGGTTCCGCCTGCCTCGTGCAGGGATTCGAGGAATTGCGCGACGTGGGACAGCGGGTATCCGCCGCGGCGGAGCTGCCGGGCGATCTCCGCGTCGCGCACGACGTCGGGCCGGTACTGGCGATAGCCGGTGGCGGGGTCGCGGTCGGGGCGCAGAATGCCCTCGGTCTCCCAGGTGCGCAGGGTCGCGGCGTGCACGCCGAGGCGGTGCGCGAGTTCGCCGACGGTCAGCGGGCGGCCGGGAATCGGGGCGGGCGGTGCGGCGGAGAGGCTGTCGAGTGCGGTCGCGACATCGGTGAGGGTGATGCGTTCGGCGTGCAGCGCGGTGTGTGTGGCGTCGATGAGCCGATAGGCGGCCTCGGTGTCGCCGCGATGGCAGGCGCGCAGGATCTCCGCGGCGCGTTCGTGGCCGTGGCCGACGCGCAGGGCGAGGAAGGCGCGCAGGGCTTGCGCGTGTGCGGGGGTGTAGCGGCGGTAGCCGTTGTCGGCGCGCTCGGTGGGCGGGAGGATGCCCGCGTCGTCGTAGTTGCGGATCGCCTGTGCCGACAGGCCGTGCTCACGGGCCAGATCGATCGGCCGCACCGCCATCTCCTTTGAGGGTTTTCCTGCACTGAACAGGATACTTTTCACGTAAGTCTCACTCGAACCTTCAACGATACTGTCGAAGGCAGTCCTTCTGGAAGGAGTGCCATGTCCGCAACCACCCCCACCTCGCTGAGCGCGATCGGCCGCCGAGTCGATGATCGCGCGAACCTGGGCCTCGCCCTGGACGAGTTGCTGTCCACCCGCACCACGCCCCCGGCCGTGTTCGCGCTCGGCGAGCCGACCCACGGGATCGCGGCATTCCCGCTGCTGCGCAACGACATTCTGAGCCAGCTGGTCGACCGTGGGTTCCGGTCGATCGCGTTGGAGATCGATTTCCTCGCGGCGGGATTCGTCGACGACTACGTCAATGGGTCGGAGGCGGCGATCGACAGCGTGCTGTCCGCGGGGTTCAGCCACGGGTTCGGATCGATACCCGGTAATCGCGAACTCGTCGAGTGGCTGCGTGACTACAACGCGGGCCGCGCACCCTCGGATCGGGTGCGCTTCTACGGATTCGATGCGCCGGTGGAATATTCGGGCGCGCCGAGCCCCCGGTCCGCTTTGTGCGCGCTGGCCGGCCGACTGCCGAAAGCTCTGCTGCCCGCATCGGTCACTGAACTCGACGCCCTGGTCGGCGCCGACTCCGAGTGGACGAACCAGGCGGCCATGTTCGATCCGTCGGCATCGATCGGCGACTCCGAGCGCGCCCGCGCGCTGCGCCTGATCGCCGACGACCTCGCCGATACGCTGCACCGCGCGGGACCCTCGCTGCGCGCGAACGATCCGACCGGCTACGCCGAAGCCGTCGCCCAAGCGCGGATAGCGGTGGGGTTGCTGCGGTACCACGCCGCCATGGCCACCCCCGGCCCCGACCGCATCGGCAGCCTGTCCAGCGTGCGATCGGAGATGATGGCGGACAACATCCTCGCGATCGTCGAACGCGAGCAGCAGCGCGGCCCGACCCTCGTCTTCGCGCACAATTCGCACCTGCATCCCCGGGTGCCGGACCAGCCCGCATGGAGCAATGCCGGCGCGCTGGCCGCCTTCACCCTCCGCGAGCGCTATCTGTTCGTCGCGACCGACGCGACCCCCGATCCGGTTCCGGGCACTCTCCAGGGCATGCTCGCCGAGGCGACCCCCGGCCGCGCCCTGTTCCCGGCACGGGCGCTCGGCGCCGCTCTGTCCCCCGTGATCGTGTCCGCCGAACCGATCGTGCGCGGCCACTTCCCGCTCACCATCGCCGATCTCGACGGCGCCGACGCGGTCGTCTTCCTCACCGACACCGACGGCGTCCAGCATCAATACTGGTAGCGGACGCCCGCCGCGCGGACACCCGGCCACTGTCGGGTGTCACGGAATTGTCTGTGCCCACTGCCAGACTCACCGGTATGCGGTGGGCGGTGGCGGAGACGGGTGACGGCGGGGCACGGGTGTGCCCGCTGGACGAGCGCGGCCGACCGGCGGGCCCGGTGGTCGAGGAGTCCTCGCTCGCGGAGGCGGTGCGGGCGCGGCCGGAGGTCGAGCGGTGGGTGTGGCGGTCGACGGCGGCGATCTACAAGCGGCTGCTCGACACCGGGGTGCGGGTGGATCGCTGCTACGACGTGGAAGCGGCCGAGGCGCTGCTGATCGGGCACGAACAGGGCCAGTCGGGGCAGGCCCGGTCGCTGGCCGCCGCGTGGGCGCGCCTGCACGGCCTGCCGGTTCCCCAGGACGCGCCCGCCCGGGCCGCCGACACCGAACCGACCCTGTTCGAATCCGGGCCGGTGCCACTGCCGTCCGGGACCGACGAGTTCACCGCGCTGCTCGAGGTGTACGCGGGACAGGTGGCGCGCACCGCCACGGCCGAACACCCGGCCCGCATGCGCATGCTGCTCGCGGCCGAGTCCGCGGGGCTTTTGGTGGCGACGGAGATGTCACGCGCCGGGATTCCGTGGCGCGCCGATGTCCACCGTGAGCTGCTCGATTCCCTGCTGGGCGAACGCGTGCCCAGCGGGTCGGAGCCGCGACGGCTGGCCGAACTCGCCGACGAGGTGTCGCGGGCCTTCGGGACCGGGGCGCGGGTGCGGCCCGACCTCCCCCAGGACATCATCCGCGCGTTCGCGCGCGCGGGAATCCTGTTGTCCTCCACCCGCAAATGGGAACTCCAGGACATCGACCATCCGGCCGTCGAACCGCTGCTGGAGTACAAGAAGCTCTACCGCCTCCACACCGCCCACGGCTGGTCCTGGATCGACCAGTGGGTGCGCGACGGCCGATTCCGCCCCGAGTATCTGCCGGGCGGCACGGTGACCGGCCGCTGGACCACCAATGGCGGTGGCGCGCTGCAGATTCCGAAGATCGTGCGCCGCGCGATCCGCGCGGACCCCGGGTGGCGGCTGGTGGTCGCCGACGCCGACCAGATGGAACCCCGAGTGCTGGCCGCCATCTCCCGCGACCGCGGCCTGATGGAGGTGGCGGGCCGCGGCGAGGACCTCTACGCCGACCTGGCCGCCCGGGCCTTCGGCGGTGACCGCGCCCAGGCCAAGATCGCCATGCTGGGCGCGATCTACGGCCAGACCTCCGGCGACGCGCTCACCCACATGGCCGAACTGCGGCGACGCTATCCGGCCGCGGTCGCCTTCGTCGACGACGCGGCCACCGCCGGCGAACAGGGCCGCCTGGTCCGCACCTGGTTCGGCCGAACCTGTCCTCCCGCAACCGCTTTCGACCAAACCGACGACGAGGCAGGCGGTTCCCCGGGTTTCGGCAGCACCCCGCGGGCCCGCGCCCGAGGCCGCTTCACCCGCAATTTCGTCGTCCAGGGCAGCGCCGCCGACTGGACGCTGCTGGTGCTCGCGGGCCTGCGCCACGCCCTGCACACCGCCGGACTGCGCGCGGAGCTGGTGTTCTTCCAACACGACGAGGTCATCGTCCACTGCCCCGAGGAGGAGGCCGCGACCGTCGCCGAAGCGATCGCCGTGGCCGCGGACACCGCCGGTCAGCTCGCGTTCGGGCCGACCCCGGTGCGCTTCCCGTTCACCACCGCCATCGTCGAGTGCTACGCGGACGCGAAATAGGCCTGGTCGGGAGCGCCAGCCGCTCACGGCGTTTCACCCACCCAGGGCGGCGACTGCCCCGCAGTGTTCGTCGGCCGCCTGCGCTACTCATCGCGCGAGCCTCACTGCTCGCCCGCGCTCTCCAGCAGTCGCGCCTGGTAGTGCCGCATACCCGCCAGCCAGCGGTCGTAGTCGGCGCCCTTGCGGCGGTACATGTCGAGGACTTCCGGGTGCGGCAGGATCAGGAAGCGTTCGTCGTCGACGGCGGCCAGCACCAGTTCGCCGACCTCGTCGGGGGTCAGGACCGCGCCCGCCGAGGTGACCGCGCGGGTGGCGGCCATGCCGAGGGTGTCGCCGGAGTGTTCGCCCGCGCGCAGCAGCGGGGTCTCCACACCCATGGGGCACAGGCAGCTGACCCGGATCCCGGCGTCGCCGTAGGTCACCGAGAGCCATTCGGCGAATCCGACGGCGGCGTGCTTGGTGACCGAGTATGCGGCCGAACCGATCTGGGTGAGCAGCCCCGCCGCCGAGGCGGTGCTGACGAAGTAGCCCTCGCCGCGTTCGACCCAGCCGGGCACCAGCAGCCGCGCCGCCCGGATGTGCGCGTTGAGGTTCACGTCGAGCGTGACGCCCCAGTCCTTGTCGTCGCCGAGTCCGACCCCGCCCATGACGCCCGCATTGGCGAAATACAGGTCCACCGGCCCGAATTCGGTCTCGCACCGGGCGATGAGCTCGGCGATGCGATCGGCGTCGGCCACATCGGCTCCGACCGCCACCGCCGCGCCCGGGAATTCCGGTTCCAGCGCGGCGACCACGGCCGCGGCCGCGTCGGCGTTCAGATCCGCCACCACCACCCGCGCCCCAGCGCGCACCAGCCGAGCGGCGATCGCCCCACCGATGCCGCCGCCACCTCCGGTGACGATGGCGTTCTTACCCGCGACCTGCACGGATGCTCCCTCCAGCCGATTCCGGCCGCCGATCCGCGCCAGCGGAGGCTGGATCGAACGCGCCGGCTCATGGAAATATGAACCCTGCGTCGGATTCAAGTTCATGACTCTCTCGGCGTCAACCGTCCCGGTCCCGAAAAGGTGGACAACCGATGCGGACAGCACATCCGGTGGACGAGTGGAATCGGCTGGGCAGCGGGCAGGTCGCGACCAGTGGCATCGAACTGCGGGTGGTCGAGCACGGAGAGGGCGCGGGCCACTGGATTCAGCAGCAGCGGCCCGAGGAGGTCGATGCCGCGTTGCTCGAGTTCGCGCGCGGCCTGGGCTGACCGGTCAGTCCGTCTTCAGTTGCAGCGCGTTCACCCACAGCTGGGTCAGGGTGGTGACCAGCTTCTCGAACGGAATCCGTTGCTTCTGAACGAAAACCATCGACGCCATCCGGCTCACCATGGCCGACAGCGCGTGCGCGGTGATCATCGGATCCAGGTCGGCGCTGGCCTGCCCGGACTCCTGTAGTTCGCGGATCATGCGCGCATTGCGCTGCGCGAACGCCTTCCCGCGTTCCATCCGCATGCGCCGGAAGTTCTCGTCGATCTGGGCGACCTGTTCGAACAGGGCCATGAGCCGGGCATTGCGCTTGTAGGACAACAGGTAATCGCGGTTGGCCGCCTCGATCAGGGCGCGCGGATCGGTGATCCCGCTGCGCTCGCGCACGTGCGGATGCAGCATCTCCTCCGACACCTGCTCGACCAGCGCGGCGAAGATCTCTTCCTTGCTGTCGAAGTAGGTGTAGAAGGATCCGGCCGCCATACCCGCCGTCTTGGAGATATCGGCGATCTTGGCGTCCAGGTAGCCGTCCCGCTCGAACACCTCCCGGGCGGCCGCGATCAGCGCACCCCGGGTCCGCTGTCCACGCCGGGTGGGCGGCGCGGCCCGCCGCGACGCACTCTCGCCTGCCATCGATTCGGACGCCAAAACTGATCACTGCCTGTCGTTTCGCGGATGATTCTCCAGGCGGCAACCGTATCAATACGGGCGGGCCGGACAGCACAGGACGGCGCGCGCCCGCCCATCCGCCGTTCGGCGGCGGGTCGGGTGGAGACTGGGTGGATGCAGGAATCCTCGCAGGTGATCGTGGTGGACGCCGCCAATGTGGTCGGGTCGCGGCCGGACGGGTGGTGGCGTGACCGGGCCGGGGCGGCGCGGCGGCTGCTCGGCGAGCTGGGTGAGCTGCGGATGCTCCTGCCCGGGTCGACGCGGATCATCGTGGTGCTGGAGGGCGCGGCCAAGGCCGCCGCCGACCAGGACGGTGACGGGCACGCCGCCCACGGTGAGAGCGGGTCGGCGGGATTGCGCGTGGTGCTGGCCGGCGGGTCCGGCGACGACACGATCGTCGAGGTGGTGGCCGCCGAGGTCGGGGGCTCTGATCCCATGCCCGCGATCACGGTGGTGACGGCCGATCGCGGATTGCGGTCGCGGGTCGAATCCCTCGGCGCGACAACGGTCGGGCCCGGCTGGCTTCGAAACCACCTGTCATAGGCGGTCTTCCACCCCTGGTGATCGCGTTTACCCTGATACCGCCCTGAGGCGATATCCCCCGCGGGTGGGATTTCCCGGGCGGCGGTTTTCGGTAGGTTCGGAACGGTGCAGCCGCCGTTGAACGTTCGTCTGCGCGGGGTGGGCCTGATATTCGGTGTGCTCTGCGTGTCCCTGCTGGGTTCCTTGTTGGCGCCGCAGGCCCGGGCCGACGGGGCCGTGAGCGGCGGCGATCTGACCGTGGCGCAATCGCTCGGGGCCCGCGAGCTGACCGTTGTGGTGCGGCGGGCCGAGGCCGGGCCCCTGCGAGTCGAAGTCGTGACGCACGCGGGATCAGCGCCGGGGACGCTCGCGCTCACCGCCACGCCCGTCGATCGTGGGGGCGAGACGTCCACGGGGACTGTCGAGCTCGGGGATCGGCCCGGCATCTACGCCGCAACGCTGCGGGTGGATCACGCGGGACCGTGGGAGTTGACCGTCTCCGATGGCGAACGCACCGCGCGGATTCCGTTCCTCGTCGCCGCGCGGGTCGTGACGCCCTGGGAGCGAGCGGCTTACGGCGGATTCTTCGCGGCCGGAGCGCTGCTGCTGGTGGCCCTGGGCACCGCGCTGCTCTCCAAACGTGGGTGGCCGACCTTGATCCCCGTTGGCGCGTTGATCGCCGCGGTGACGGTGGGCACGACCGGGGCGGTGTTGTCCTCGCATGCGCCGCAGCCGCGGCCCGCGGGCAGTCTGCTCGATCCGACCTCGGGCAATATCGGAAATCCGTATCCGGAGCGGGAGCTGCCGCTGACCACGAATTACTCACGGCCCCCGGCCAATCTGACGGTGCGCGCGCAGCCCGCCGACACGGGAAAACCGGCCGAACTCGCGCTGTCGCTGACCGATTCGGCGACCGGGCGGCCGGTGGACGACCTATTGGTCAGCGATGACGCGCTCCTGCATCTGATGGTGGTCGGGCCCTCCGGACGGCTGTGGCACCGGCATCCGATCCGGGTCGCGCCCGGCGAGTATCGGGTCGGTCTGGGATCCATCGAATCCGGGGATTACGCGGTGGCCGCCGAGATCGCGCGGCGCGGTGGCGGCGTGCAACTGCTGCGCTCGGCGCTGCGGATCAACGGCCGAGGCGACACCGGTCCGGCCGATGGCCGGGGCGTCGCGCCGAGTGGGGCGACGCTGACCACGACCGAGGCGGTCTCGGGTGAACCCACCACGCTCACCGCCGCATTCGGCGGTCCGGCCGATCTCCAGCCGTGGCTGGGCATGGTCGGTCATCTCATCGCGGTCGGCCCGCTGCCCGAGGGCGTGCCCGCCGGAACGGCCGCGGCCACCGTCCCCGTCTGGGCGCACGCGCACGCCATGGCCCCGCTGCCCGCCGTCGGCTCGCAACCGCCCGACGAGACCGTGGCCGCGTTCGGCCCGAATGTTGCTTTCACCTTCACTTTTCCGCTGCCCGGCCGGTACCTGGTGTGGGCGCAGGCCGAGCGCGGCTACTCGGTGATGACCGTTCCGGCCACCGTCGACGTTCGAGCGGGGGTTCCGCAATGACCAAGCGCACCGGAGTAATCGTGGCCGTCGTCGCCGTCCTGGCGGCGGTCGCGGCGTGGCTGTTGTGGCCCGCCGATGCCGCGCCCTCGGTGTCCCGCAGCGCCGCCGGGCCCTATCAGGTGGAACTGCGGGTGTCCGGCGGGTCCGCGCACGCCGGTGACAACACCGTCGATCTCGAGATCACCGACGCCCAGGGCACGGCCGCGACACCGGAGAAGGTGTCGGTGGAGCCCGCCATGCCGCAGATGGGTCATGCCGTCCCGCCGAGCGCCGCCACGGCGGTGACGCCGGGCCATTACCGGGCGATGGTGACGCTGCCGATGCCCGGGCAGTGGGAGATCACCGTGAAGCTTTCCGGCGCACCGGGTTCCGGGAGCGCCGTCTTCTCCGTTCAGGCCGATTGAATCGAAGGAAAGAGGATCAGGAGCAGCATATGGACCTCACCGCCACTGGTCGCGGGCTCACCCCCGAAGCGACCGCACCGATCACCGTCCGCCCCTGGCTACCCGCGGCGATCCTGTTCGCCGCCAGTATGACCTTCGCGGTCGGGTCCACCTGGGACATCCAGTGGCACAGCGATGTCGGACCCGACACCTTCTTCACCCTGCCGCACCTGTTCATCTACGCCAGCGCGGCGGTGGCCGGATTCACCGGTCTGACAGTCATTCTCATCACCACCGCCGCCGGTCGTGCGGGCCGCCGGGTGGACGGCGAGCTGGGCGGTCCCGGTATCGGCGTGTTCGGCCGGACGTTCACCGCGCCGCTCGGGTACATGGTGGCCGCCCTCGGCGCGGCCTCGTTCCTGCTGTACGGGCTGTGGGATCTGTGGTGGCACAGCCTCTACGGGTTCGACGCCATCATCGACTCGCCGCCGCACATCGGGTTGTTCCTGTCCAGCACGGTGATCTCGGTCGGCGCGGTGATCGTGTTCGCGGCGGCGCGGGCGCACCGGTGGGGCCGGGTGGGCGCGCTGTTCGCGCTGGCGCATCTGGCGACGTCGAGCACCGTCACCGCGCTGGCGGTGCAGCGGCTCAGCACCGGGTCGGTGCGGTGGACCGTGGCCGTCACCGCGTTCATGGTGATCCTGCTGATGGTGGTCGGCGCCGGCTTCGAACGGTGGGGCGCGACCATCACCGCGATCTTCGCCTCCCTGACCCAGGGCGTGTTCTGGTGGTTCGCGCCGTGGGCGGCCCGGACCTACGCCGATTTCGTGGGATTGCCCATGCGCGAACACATTCGGGGCATTCCGGCGACCCCGGCGCTCATCCCGTTCTGCCTGATCCCCGTCGGCATCGTGATCGACCTGCTGCTGCGCCGCGCCGACGCCCGCGCCCGCCTGCTGCCCGTCGTGGCCGGCGCCCTCGGCGGGGCGATCATCGGCGGCTTCAACCCCGTCCAGCAGATCATCATCTACGACGCCCACCTCCCCCGGGCCGCGGTCATCGTGGCCACCACCGTCGCGGCCGCCGCGCTCGGCGCCCTGGCCGGGTACCTGGGCCGCCCGTTCGGCGAGATGCTGCGTCTGGCCGCCCCCTCCGAGAAGGTCAGCGCATGATCAACCGCCTCGTCACCCTCGCCGCAACGCTTTTCGCGATCATCGGACTGACCGCGGCCACCGCGGGCACGGCTTCGGCTTATCAACCGGTGAATATCGTCCACACCGAACACGTGCAGGCCGGACCATATTCGCTGACCGTCGGATTCAGTGAATGGCCCCTGCGCGCCATGCAATCCTTGGACTTCACTTTCATCCCCGACGGCGGTGTCGACGACAAGACCGGCACCCTCACCGAATACCTGCCCAATGGCAAAGTCCGCCGCGCCGAACCCCTGTCCCGGCATCCGCGCAAGCGCGACGTGTGGGGATTGGATGTCCGCTCGCTCGACCAAGAAGGCTCCTGGAAATTCCATTTCGCCATCGACGGCCCGCAAGGCCGCGGTGAAGGCGACCTCGCCAACCTCCAGGTCCTCGAACAGCCCGGTCCCCCACTGGGTATCAGCTGGGCGATCAGCACCCTCCCCCTGATCGGCCTGATCGCCTTCCTCGTCCACGCGTGGCGCCGCAACCGCCGCACGGCCCCGGTCATGCAACCGGCCTGATGGCCCGGCCGGTAGTCCCGACGAGAGCGCGGGACTACCGGCCGAACGGGCGGGCGCGGGTGAGGATTTCGTCGACAGTCTGCGAGACCGTCAGGTCGGACGTGTCGAGCCAGAGGCCCAATCGCGGGGTGTCGTCGCGAAGCCCGTGATCGAGGTCGGCAACCGTGAAGGTGCCGTACGCCTGCTTCGCGCGACCCGACTCCCGCCGTGCGACCACCTCCTGGCTCGGCGCCAGGACCACGACGTACAGCGGATCCGTACGGATCTCGCCGATCAGATACGGCAGCATCGCACCGAGCACGACGTCCTGCAGCACCGCGGTGAACCCGGCCTCGGCGTAGGCGTCAGCGGTTCGGGCCGCGGAACTGCTCGGGTTGCACCAAGAAGCCGGGCGGGTGGCTGAGCCGTGGTTGGCGTGGACGGCGGCCTTTCAGGAAATGGCGGGCCGTATCGGATGGATCGCCCCACCCCACATCGACTCGACCGGTACGCCCAAGGTCGACGACCGCCACCATGCCGGGGAGTTGATGGCCGCATCACTGGTGCGCCTGCGCGACCGCACCCGCCCACCGGTCCGTTGGTGGTCACGCCCCTAATCCATGTCCGAGCCTTACCGAAGGTGGGGCCCTTCGGGCTGCGTGCGTCACGAATGCTCGTGCGACAAGCGCGTTCGCAAAACTACATAGAGTGTGGTTGCGTCGCCTGTCCTACCGCACTGGGGCTGACGCCAAGCCAGGAGCCGTCACCCGCCGATCCCAGCCCACAGACTGGACGCATCACCTTCTACAGAAAACACCCAACCCCATCCCTTCGTCTTCCCCGGAATGACGCGCGGCCGAGCCGTGAGTGCGGCTGGTAGGTGAGGGGCCTCGCAAGCTCGGCCACCCTCTCCCTTCTCCAGGACCGTCCGACAGATCCTGGACACGACACCACGGTCAGCGTCTTTACGAGTCAGGACGACCACCGCGGGGTTCACCCACATCATTACTGCGTCTTTTGTCTCGAGTCTTCTTTTGCCCTTGCTCTTCTTGGCTTTGTGACACGCCGATGATCTCTGCGTGTATCGACTACGCCCAAGGTCCGGTTCGCCTAGCGTGAGCACGTTGGCGTCGAGAGGGGTCGAAGATGCGGGCCGGAATGTTGAGCGTGACGGACCTGGTGGCCAGAGTTGCGGCGGGCACCATCGATACGGTGCTGGTGGCCATGACGGACATGCAGGGCAGATTGCAGGGAAAACGTTGCTCGGCACAGTATTTCGTGGAGGAAGTACTCAACCACGCCACCGAGGCCTGCAACTACCTTCTCGCCGTGGATGTCGAGATGACGACGGTCGACGGCTATGACATGTCGTCGTGGGACACAGGCTACGGCGACTTCGTCCTGCGCCCGGACCTGAGCACCCTCCGCCTGCTGCCCTGGCTGCCCGGCACCGCCCTGGTGCTGTGCGATGTCGAGCAGGTCGACGCCCACGGAAACCACGGACAGCCGGTCACCGCCTCCCCCAGGCAGGTGCTGCGCGCCCAGCTGGATCGCCTGGCCGAGCACGGCCTGTACGCCTATGTCGGCACCGAACTCGAGTTCCTCGTCTTCGACGACAGCTACGAGTCCGCGTTCCGCGGCGGCTACCGGAACCTGACGCCCGCCAACCAGTACAACGTCGACTACTCCATGCTCGGCACCGCGCGCATCGAGCCCTTGTTGCGCCGGATCCGCACCGAAATGTCCGGTGCGGGAATGTATGTCGAGTCCGCAAAAGGCGAATGCAATCCGGGTCAGCACGAGATCGCCTTCCGCTACGACGAGGCGCTGGTCACCTGCGACAACCACAGCATCTACAAGACCGGCGCGAAGGAGATCGCGGCGCAGGACGGCCGCAGCATCACCTTCATGGCGAAATACAATGAGCGGGAAGGCAATTCCTGCCACATCCACATCAGCCTGCGCAATGCGGGCGGCGAGCCGGTGTTCACCGACGGCGACGGCCCCTCGAAGCTGATGCGGCACTTCATCGCCGGGCAGCTGGACTCCCTGCGGGACCTCACCTACTTCCTGGCCCCGAACATCAACTCCTACAAGCGATTCCAGGCCGGAAGCTTCGCCCCGACCGCGCTGGCGTGGGGCCGCGACAATCGCACTTGCGCCCTGCGCACCGTCGGCCACGGCCCGTCGCTGCGTTTGGAGAACCGCATCCCCGGCGGCGATGTGAACCCGTACCTGGCCGTCGCGGCGGTCATCGCCGCGGGCTTGCACGGCATCGACCAGCAGCTCCCCTTGGAGCCGGAGTTCCACGGCAACGCCTACCGCTCCAACCGCCCGCGCGTACCGAAGACCCTGCGCGAGGCCGCGCAGCTGTTCGGCGAGAGCAAGGTCGCCCAGCAGGCGTTCGGCGCGGACGTGGTGCGGCATTACCGCAATGCCGCACAGGTCGAGCTGGACGCTTACGATGCGGCGGTGACCGACTGGGAGCGCATCCGTGGCTTCGAACGACTCTGACCCCGCACGGCGGCCGATCATCGGCCTGCCCACCTACTCCGAACGCACCCGGTTCGGCCACTGGGACGTGGACGCCGCCGTGCTGGCGCGCACCTACGTGGACCTGACCGAGCGGGCGGGCGGGATTCCGGTCCTGTTGCCGCCCACCGGCGCCGCGCGGCCCGAGCTGATCGAGCGCCTCGACGGCCTGGTCCTCACCGGCGGCGCGGACCTGGATCCGGCCCGCTACGGCGCGACGCCCCATCCCGAGACGGGCCGACCGCGGCTCGACCGCGACGAATCGGAATTCGGGCTGTTCGAGCTGGCCCGGGAGGCTGATCTGCCGATCCTGGCGATCTGCCGCGGACTCCAGCTCGTGAACGCCGCCCTCGGCGGCACGCTGCACCAGCACGTCCCGGATGTGGTCGGCCACACCGGTCATTCCCGCACGCCCGGCGTCTTCACGGTCACGACCGTCACCACCGTGCCGGGCACCCGGCTGGCGGAGATCACCGGACCGGAGTTGAAGGCGCACTGCCACCACCATCAGGCCATCGACACGCTCGCCCCCGAACTCACCGTCGCCGCCCACGCCCAGGACGGCATCATCGAGGCGGCCGAGACCCGCGAGGGACCGTTCCTGCTGGGCGTGCAATGGCATCCGGAGGAGAACGCGACCGAGACCCGCCTCATGCGGGCCCTCGTCGATCAGGCCGCACAGTACGCGAAGGAGCGCAACCGGTGACCACGACCGACGTCGTCAACCCCGCCACCGAGACCGTGGTGGCCACCATCGAGGCGGCCGACGCGGCCGCCACCGACGCCGCCATCGAACGCGCCCACCGCGCGTCGACCGGCTGGCGGGCCGTCTCCCCCGGCGATCGGGCGCGACTGCTGCGCCGCTTCGCCGAGGCGGTCGACGCCGAGATCGAACAGCTCGCCCGGCTCGAGGTGAGCAATGCGGGCCACACCATCGGCAATGCCCGCTGGGAGGCCGGCAATGTCCGCGATGTGCTGCACTACAGCGCGGGCATGCCGGAACGGCTGACGGGCAATCAGATTCCGGTCGCGGGCGGGGTGAACATCACCTTCTGCGAACCGCTCGGAGTGGTCGGCATCATCGTGCCCTGGAACTTCCCGATGCCGATCGCGGCGTGGGGCTTCGGGCCGGCGCTCGCGGCCGGGAACACGGTGGTGCTCAAGCCCGCCGAACTCACCCCGCTCACCGCGATCCGGCTCGGCGAGCTGGCCCTGGAAGCGGGCCTGCCCGAGCATGTCTTCCAGGTGATCCCGGGCCGCGGCTCGGTGGTCGGGGCGCGCTTCGTCACGCATCCGGCCGTGCGCAAGGTGGTGTTCACCGGCTCCACCGAGGTGGGCAAGCAGATCATGGCCGGTTGCGCCGACCAGGTGAAGCGGGTGACCCTGGAACTGGGCGGCAAGAGCGCCAATATCGTGTTCGCCGACGCCGATCTGGAGCGCGCCGCCGCCACCGCGCCCTACGGCGTGTTCGACAATGCCGGGCAGGACTGCTGCGCCCGCTCCCGGATCCTGGTGCAGCGCAGCGTCTTCGACCGCTTCCTCGAACTCCTCGAACCGGCCGTGCGGGGCGTGCGGGTCGGCGATCCGGGTGACGAGTCCACCGAGATGGGCCCGCTCATCTCCGCCGCCCACCGCGATCGCGTCGCCGGATTCCTGGAACCGTCGACCAAGGTGGCCTTCACCGGCGCCCGCCCCGACGGTCCCGGATTCTGGTTCCCGCCAACGGTCGTGCTGCCCGCCTCCCCCACCGACCGGGTGCTCACCGAGGAAGTGTTCGGACCGGTCGTCGCGGTGCTCCCGTTCGACGACGAGGCCGACGCCCTGCGCATCGCCAATGACACCGAGTACGGTCTGTCCGGCTCGATCTGGACCTCCGACGTCGGCCGCGCCCTGCGGGTGGCGCGTGGCGTCGAGGCGGGGAACCTGTCGGTGAATTCCCATTCCTCCGTGCGGTATTGGACGCCGTTCGGCGGATTCAAGCAGTCCGGCTTGGGTCGCGAGCTGGGGCCCGACGCGGCGAGGGCCTTCACCGAAACCAAGAACGTCTTCCTCGCCACCGAATGAACCGCATCGCCGACATCCATCAATCGAAGGAGATACGTTGCAGCGCTTACAGGATCGGGTCGCGGTCGTCACCGGCGGCGGCAGCGGCATCGGACTCGCCACCGTCCGCCGGTTCGCCCAGGAGGGCGCCAAGGTCGTGGTCGGCGATATCGACCCGGTCGCCGGTGAGGCCGCCGCGGCCGAGGTCGGCGGGCTCTACGTGAAGGTCGACGTCACCGACGAGGACCAGGTGCGAGCCATGTTCCAGACCGCCGTGGACGCCTACGGCGGCCTCGACATCGCCTTCAACAACGCGGGCATCTCACCGCCGGACGACGATTCGATCCTCACCACCGGCATCGACGCCTGGCGGCGCGTACAGGAGGTCAATCTGACCTCGGTGTACCTGTGCAGCAAGTACGCCATCGAGCACATGCTCGAGCGCGGCAAGGGCTCGGTGATCAATACCGCGTCGTTCGTGGCGGTGATGGGCGCGGCCACCTCGCAGATCTCCTACACCGCCTCCAAGGGCGGCGTGCTGGCCATGAGCCGCGAACTGGGAGTGCAGTTCGCGCGCCAGGGGATTCGCGTGAACGCGCTGTGCCCCGGACCGGTCAACACTCCCCTGTTGCAGGAGCTGTTCGCGAAGGATCCGGAGCGGGCCGCCCGCCGGCTGGTGCACATTCCGACGGGCCGGTTCGCCGAGCCGGAGGAGATCGCCGCCGCCGTGGCCTTCCTCGCCAGCGACGATTCCTCCTTCATCACCGCCTCGCAGTTCCTGGTCGACGGCGGCATCTCCGGGGCGTACGTCACCCCGCTGTAGTCAGGCGCCGACGGGGGCCTCCGCGGCCCCCGGCGGCTCCTCCACGGTCCGCTTGGGCCCGGTGAACCAGCGCCGGGCCGAGGCGAACCACCAGATGGCGATCGCGCCGACCACCCCGACGAGGGTGATGGGCGCGTAATTCACCGAGTTCCAGGTGAATCCGTCCACCCACGGATATCCGTGGTCGTCGGTCGGCAGGATGAACAGCACGCTGATCAGCACGATCCAGATCAAGGCGATGATCCCGACCGGCCGGTACCAGCGCCCGAGCTGCCACGGCCCGGCCTGGAATCGATCCCCGCGCAACAGCCGCAGCAGCACCGGAATCCCGTAGGCGATGTAGAGCCCGATGGTGGCCACCGAGGTCGCCGCGGCGTAAGCGGTCGGGGCGTTGGCGGCGGGCACCAGCATCGACGGAATCAGCAGGATGAACGCGAACACCGACACGAAGATGACCGCGTTCACCGGCACCCGCCGCGACGACAGCGTCGCCCACAGCTTGGATCCCGGCACCGCGCCGTCGCGGGCGAAGGCGAACAGCATGCGCGAGGCCGCGGTCACCGAGGCGTAGCCACAGAACAATTGGGCGATGGCGGCGATGATCAGCAGCAGCCCGGACCAGAACGAATTCAGTGAATTCTGCAGGATGTAGATGACCGGATATCCGCTGTTCTTGGTCGGGTCCAGGGCATCGTCGAGATTCGGTATCGCGAACGTCACCGCCATGATGAGCAGATAGCCCGCGACCGCCGACACCACGATGGTGTTGATGATCCCCTTGGCCGCCATCCGCGAGGCGTCGTGGGTTTCCTCCGACATATGCGCCGAGGCGTCGTATCCGGTGAACGTGTACTGCGCGTGCAGCAATCCGAGCAGGAAACTGAACGCCACCCCGCCGAAGCCCACGGCACTGTTGTCGACCGTCTTGGTGAACACGAACCCGATGCTCTGATGGTGTTGCGCCCCGAATCCCAGCACCACCACGAACACGGCGACACCGCCCACATGCCACCAGGCCGACACATTGTTGATGACCGCCGACAGGTGCGGGCCGATCACGTTCAGCACCGCGTGCAGCACCAGGATTCCGGAGAACACCAGGAAGATGGCGGTGCGGTCGGTGCCGATGTCGATGCCGATCACATTGAGCACGGCGGTGGTGAAAATGGCCGCGCCATAATCGATCGCGGCGGTCACCGCGATCTGCCCGATCAGGTTGAACCATCCGGTGAACCAGCCCCACACCGGCCCGCCCAGTTCCGACGCCCACCAGTACAGGCCGCCGGAAGTCGGGTAGGCCGAGGCCAATTCGGCCATGGCCAGGCCCACGAACAGCACCATCACCGAGACCAGCGGCCAGCCCCACGCCATGGTGATGGGCCCGCCGTTGGCGAGTCCGATTCCGTAGCTGGCCAGGCCGCCGGTGAGAATGGAGACAATGGTGAAACTGATCGCGAAATTCGAGAATCCCGACCAGGATCGGGCCAATTCCTGTTTGTAGCCGAGTTCGGCGAGCCGCCGTTCGTCATCATCGGATCGAGACTGGGTTGCGGTCATGGGCACTCCCGAGTGAAAACGCCGCCCTCACACGGCGTTTGCCAGGAGCCCAGTGTGCGGCAATCCCGCTGGGTCCGCAGGGGCAACGCCGAAACCGGTCGCCCGGTAAGGTTGGCGGCCCGGCACACGGAGACAACGAAGCTTGACCATAGACACGGTGTCTCGATAAATTCGAAGGGTCCCCGCACGACCACGCTCTCGGCAGGAGAATCCGGTGACAACTCCCCCGCGCGATCCGCACCCCGAGTACCACGACCCGGACGCCGCCGACACCCTCTACGCGACCAAGCCGCCCTGGGACATCGACCGCCCCCAACGCCCGTTCGTGGACCTCGCCGACGCCGGTGAACTGCGCGGCCGAGTGCTCGACCTGGGTTGCGGCACCGGCGAACACGCCCTGCTCGCCGCGCGCCACGGCCTCGACGCCACCGGCATCGACCAGTCCGCCCACGCGCTGGACCTGGCCCGCGCCAAGGCCGCCGACCGCGGCCTGAAGGCCACCTTCCGCCGCCACAGCGCCCTCGAACTGCCGACGCTCGGCGAAACCTTCGACACGGTCCTGGACTGCGGCCTGTTCCACCTCTTCGACGGCGCGGACCGCACCGCCCTGGTGGCCGGCCTGGCCACGATCCTGCGCCCCGGCGGCCGCTACTTCCTGCTCGGTTTCAGCGACCGCCAGCCCGGCACCTGGGGACCGCATCGCCTGCACCGCGGCGATATCGAGTCCGCCTTCGCCGACGGCTGGCGGCTGGACTCGCTCGAGCCCGCCACACTCGACATCCTGCCCGACCCCACCCCCGTGGCGGCCTGGCTCGCGGCGCTGACCCGGCTCTGAACCGGCGCGCGCTCAGGCCAATCCGGCGCGGAGCACGAGAATCGCGATCTGCGTGCGGTTCTCGAGCCCGAGCTTGGCGATGACCCGGCTGACGTGCACCTTCACGGTCGACTCGCTCATGTGGAGGGTGCGGGCGATCTCGGCATTGCCCGCACCGGTGGCGACCGCCCGGGCGACCTCGCGTTCCCGGTCGGTGAGCGCCTCGAGCTGGGCCAGGGCGTCGGGCTGCTGCGCGCCGGGCCCCTGGGCGAACGCGGTGAGCATGCGCTTGGTGATCGAGGGGGCCAGGATGGCGTCACCGGCGGCGACCACCTCGACCGCGCGGGCGAGTTCCCGGGGCGGGGTGTCCTTGAGCAGGAATCCGGCCGCACCGGATTCCAGTGCGGCATAGACGTATTCGTCCAGACCGAAGGTGGTCAGCACGACGACCGCGGGCGGTGCGGGCAGGGCGCGCACGCGGCGGGTCACCTCCAGCCCGTCCACGTGTGGCATCCGGATGTCGGTGACGACGACGTCGGGCCGGTGTTTGGTGACCAGGTCCACGATGGACCGTCCGTCCCCGTCCTGCGCCACCACCTCGATCCCCCCGCCCGCCTCCAGGATCATGGAGATGCCGGAGCGCACCAGCTCCTCGTCGTCGAGCAGCACCACCCGGATCACGAAACCTCCTGCACCGCACCGTTGTTCGCCCGAACGCTCATTCCGCCACCACCAGCGGGAAGCTCGCGTGCACCCGATAGCCGCCCGAGGGCAACGGCCCGGAATGCACCGTGCCCCCGGCGAGCTCGACCCGCTCCCGCATGCCGAGCAGCCCGAAGCCCGATCCCGCCGCGGCCAGCGCGGTCCGCTCGCCGGGGCCGTTGCGCACGTCCACGTCGAGGCGTTCGCCGTCCACGGTGAGCGCCACCCGTACCTCGGCCCCGGCCGCGTGCTTGGCGGCATTGGTCAGCGCCTCCCGCACCAGGCGGTGGGCCGCCCGACCGACCGGCCCCGGCACCGGCGGCAGCTCCGGCGGCGTCGACAGGTCCACCAGCTGCCCGGATTCGGTCGCCTCCGCGATGAGCTCGGCGATGGCGGACAGGTCGGCGGCCGGTCGCAGCGGCGCGCTCTCCCCGCCGCCGCGGGCGCGCAGCACGCCGAGCAGTTCCCGCATCTCGGTGAGCGCGAGGGATCCGGTGGCGCGGATGGTGCCCGCGATCTCGGCGGGCTTGCCGTCGGCGGAGACCTCCAGCGCGCCCGCCAGCACGGTGATCTGCGAGATCCGGTGCGCGACAATGTCGTGCAGCTCGCCCGCGATGCGCAGCCGCTCGGCTTCCACGGCCGCGGCGGCGCGCAGACCCTGTTCGCGTTCGGCCTGCTCGGCGCGTTCACGCAGGGCGGCAAGGGTTTCGGCGCGCTGGTTGGTCCACAGCCCGTACAGCAGCGGGACGGCCATGGTTATGGCGATGATCGCGCCGCGCGCGAGGAACAGCCCCCACGACGATCCCGCGCCCCACGGCACCACGGCGACGACCAGCGCGACCACCGACGCCAGCACGCTCGGCCGCCGGGTGCCGTAGCGGCGGGCGACGGTGTACAGCGCGAGCAGCGCGGGCGCGAGCGCCCCGGTCAGCACGTGGGCGAGCAGCGTGACCGCCAGCACCACCAGGGGCTCGTAGCGCCGGAACAGCAGAGCGACCCCGGCCACGATCGCCACCGCCGGTCCCGCGGCGGCGGGCAGCAGGCCGATGGACGAGGTGTGGACCTCCGAGAAGCCGACCGCCCCGAAAGCGACGGCGAGCACGACATCGAGGATCAGCAGGCCGATCCGTCGTGTCGTGCTCATTCCGGCAACCCTAGTCGGCACGCGATCCCTACACGTCACGGCGCGCGAGCAGGGCGCCACCGACTGCCAGCAAACCGGCGGCCAGCGCGGTCAGCGGCAGCGCGAGCAGGACCGGACTGCCGTTGCCGGGCGTCACCAGCTGTCCGGCGGCCAGGAAGGGCATCAGCTTCGGGCTGGCGCCCGCCAGCACCGCGCCGGTCTCGGCGACGGTCGGGACGCCGAGGGCGGCGACCATGGCGACGGTGGCGTTGCGGGTCACGGCGGCGATGCCCATCCCGGCCAGCGCGGCCAGGGTGACGTACACCGGCGCGGCGGCGAATGCCCGTGTGATGTCGGCGGTTTCGGCGGGCAGCTGCGAGGTCGCCAGCTGCACCAGTACGGCCACGCCGATCAGCGCGAGGCCGTAGACCGCGGCGAGCACGCCGCTGGTCACCGCCTTGGCGGCCAGCACCCGGCCCGGGCGGCGCAGCGTGAGCATGGTGGTGGTGATGGTGCCGTAGCGGTATTCGTGTCCGAAGGCGTTGACGGCCACCGCCGTCGCGAACAGTGCGCCCAGCAGCAGCGACAAGCCCGACGTCGAGGCGGTGAACTGCTCGCTCGGGGTGGCGTAATCGCGGATCGCGGAGAAGTAGGCGATGACCCCTTGCAGGGCGAGCCCGGCGGCGAGCAGCACCCAGGTCGAGCGGACCGTCGCGAGCCGGGTGACTTCGTAGCGAATGGCGTTGAGCATCAGAGTGATTCCCTTCGGAGGATGCGGGCGGTCAGGCCGCGACGTGGCCGCGGTACTGGGCGGCGTCGGCGGTGGCGTGGAAGTAGGCGTCCTCGAGGCTGCTGCGGGCCTGGGTCAGCTCGGTGACGAGCAGCCCGGCCCGCATGGCGAGGGCCGCGACGGCCTGGCGGTCGTCGCCGTCCACCAGCACCGCGCCGTCGGCCTCGACGCGCGCCCGGAACCCGTTGCGGCCCAGCAGGTGCGCCAGTTCGCGCGGCCGGTCGGTGCGGGCCACGACGGTGGAGGCCGAGTTGCGGCCGATGAACTCGCGCACCGACTCCGCGGCCAGCAGCCGACCGCCGCCGATGACCACCAGCGAATCCGCCAGGTGCGCCATCTCGTTGAGCAGGTGCGAGGAGACGAATACGGTGCGGCCCTGGCGCGCCAGGCCTTTGAGCAGATCACGCAGCCAGCGCACGCCCTCGGGGTCCAGGCCGTTGGCGGGCTCGTCGAGGACGATGGTCGCCGGATCGCCCAGCAGCGCGACCGCGAGCCCGAGCCGCTGCCGCATGCCGAGACTGAAACCGCCGGCCCGCTTCCCGGCCACATCGCACAGTCCGACCTGGCCCAGCACCTCCTCGACCCGGGCCCGCCCGATGCCCGCGCCGTCGGCGATCATCCGCAGGTGCGCGATGGCGGTGCGCTTGGGGTGCACGGCCCGGGCATCGAGCATGATGCCGACCGAGCGCAGCGGATCGGCGAGTTCGGCGTAGGTCTGCCCGTCGAACAGGGTGCGCCCGCTGCCGTGGTCGAGGCCCAGCATGAGCCGCATGGTGGTGGACTTGCCCGCGCCGTTGGGGCCCAGGAACCCGGTCACCACGCCCGGCGGCACGTCGAACGACAGCTCGTGCACCGCCGCCACGTCGCCGTAGCGCTTGCCCAGTCCGCGCGCCTGAATCATTCCGCTCACCTCGCCTTCGGAGAGCGACGCCCGGTGCGCCGCCTGTCCTCTCCGAGATTGCCGGGTGGGCGCGGCCCGGAAATCAGACGACAGCACACGGCGGTGTACCACTTTCGGCTTACCCGGAGCCTTTCGCGGTTCGCATGGATGCGAAAAGCAGGGCGCAATTGTGGTTAGCCCCCTCGACAGAACTCCAGGCCCGCAGCCTGGAGTGATACGTTTTCTCTATGGTCGGTTCGACCCATTAACTCTTCTTCGCGCATCAGGGAGATGGCGTGTCCAGAACTGTGAAGGTTTCCGTCGCATGGGTTTGCGGGGGCATTCTCGGGATTGTTGCCGGTTTGTCAGGAGCCGGGGGTGCGTCCGCCGACACGGCGGGCGGCCCGGTGCAGGTCGGGGATGCTCAATATTTCAGCCTGGGCGGGTGGAACTGTTCCATCGCCGCGGACGGCGCGGTGGGATGCGACCTGATGGTCCCGGCCGCCGTCATGAATGTGCTCTACCTCGGCGCGCAGGTGCCGCTGCCGAATGTGCCCGCGATCGTCATCGATTCGACCGCGGCCCCGGCGCATCCGGAGTGGAACTCCAACGGCAGTCACACACTGCCGGGCGGTAATCCGGCGCTGGCGCCCATCGCGCAGGTGAGCGGGCACGATCCGCAATTCTCGGTCTCCTTCGCCGGAGCGACCTGTCAGATCACCTATTCCGGTGCGGCCGTGTGTACTTCGATGGGGCACGGGTTCAGCCAAAGGGGACCAGAGCCTTTCGGCTACTGATCCCCTTCGGATTCGTTCGATGACCGATGTCACCGGTACCAGACGCCGGAATCCCAGTCGCCGTAGTCCCAGACATCGAAATCGTAACGACCATGGGCGCCTCCGAAGAGGTAGCCCCACCAGCCGGCCGACGTGTCGCAGATCTGGTCGTCGTGGTTGCACACCGTCAGGACCGGGAAGCCGCCGAACCAGTCGTCGACGCCCGCGAGCGGGTAGCCGATGATGCCGCTACCGGGTGTGGAGGACAAACCGCCCCAGCCCGGACCCGGAGCCCGTTTGGGATCCGACAGCAGAATGGCATTGGCATTGTCGACGTCCTGGTGTGCGGTGACCCAGGCGTGGACGAGACCCGCGCCCTCGCTGTGCCCGATCAACCGGATGTGGTCGCCGGGACATTCGTTGCGATGCTGCCAGAACAACCGGTTGAGTTCGTTCAACCCCGACATCGGGTCGGCGGAGTTGTAACCCACCGGTTGATTCACGAACGGTGCGAAGATGGACGAGGTGTTGTCGCCCAGTCCGCCGATGCCGATGGCCCAATCACCGGTGCAGTCATCGGCATGGGCCCGCGGAGCCGTCAGGTGTGTGATGGAAAAAAGGATGGCCAACAGTAATGCGGCGAAGAGCGCCGTTGCTCTACGCATGGTCGTAACTCTCTGAATTGTCTTGCCTCCGGGGCGAGCCCGGCTTCAGCAGGATGTACCCAGAAATTGCTGGGGTGTCTGATTCCTGGCGAAACGGTTACATCCGCACCGGTTTTGTAGGCCGTACCGCGATGTCGCGGCGAAATCGCCCGGGAAGCGGGTCAATTGCGCAGTCGGACCACCGCGATGGGGCATTCACTGCCGTGCAGCAACGCGTGACCGGTCGAGCCGAGCGCCATGCCCGGATATCCGCGGGTGCCGTGACTGCCGACCACCAGCAATTGCGCTCCCGCGGCGGCATCGAGCAGGATGCGGGCCGGATGCCCCTCCATGACAAGGGTTTTCACCTCGACGCCCGGGAATTCGGCGGCATTGCGGTCCAGCATGCCGGTCAGCAGTTCCACGGCCTCGGCGTGGCTGCGGGTGTCGCCGGACAGTTCTTCCCACACGTGCACCGCCAGCAGCGGCACATCGCGCCGCGAGGCCTCGTCGAAGGCGATCTCGAGCGCACGGACGCTGTGCACCGACCCGTCGACCCCGACGACGACCGGGCGGTCCGAAATCGGCTCGGTCCCACCGGGAACCACCACCACCGGCCCCTGCGCGTGACGCGCCACGCCGGTGCTCACCGAGCCGAGCAGGCTGCGGTGGTAGGCGCTCATGCCGCGCACGCCGACCACCACGAAGTAGGCGGTCTCGGCCAGCCCCGAGAGCACGGTCACCGCGGGCTCATCGACGAGGAAGGTGCGGATACCGGGAACCAGCCGGTCCCCCACCGCTTTCCGGGCGATCTCCGCGGCATTGTCGAGTGCCGCCTGGGCGGTGTCGCGCAGCCGGTCGTGCAGCAGCCGGACAGGACTCTCGTCCAGGGGCGCGTCGTCGACCGGGGGCACCGCGAACACCAGGTGCAGCGGCGCGCCGCGCAGAGCGGCGTCGACCGCGGCCCAGCGCACCGCGTCCAGTGCGGATTCGGAGGCATCGACGCCCACCACGATCGACCGGTCGAGACTGTTGGCAGGCACCGCGTTCCGCCTCCTCCCAGGCCCCCTCCGTGGGCGATCCTACGGACCGACCACCCGGTCTTGCGGCTGACTCGCCGTGGGCAACCCAACCACGAAGATCGGCTGCCCCGGGCTCATGGTCGCCGACTGATCCCGCAGGATCTGCCACATCAGGGAATACGGCACCCCGGTCACCGAGTCACGCAACCGCATGACCGTGGGCGCGCCGGTGAGAATGCGATGATCACCGGTCCAGATCCGCCGGAACGGCTCGAAGCGCCCGAGTTCGGCCAGCACCCGCGCGTCCTCCTCGGTCTCGCCCTCATCCATGGCCAGCAGCCCGCGCAGGGTCGAGATGGCATGGCGCAGCGAGGCGTTCCAGTCGACGAGGACATGACGCGCGAGATCGTCGGTGAGCATCCAGTGCAGGAAATTGCCGTCGTCGCCGAGGCCGGGGAACGTGCGCAGATGGACGGCGTTGGCGGCCAGCACATTCAGGCGACGGTCGAGATAGGCCGCGGGATGCGGCAGATGGACGTCGAGGTTGTCCAGCATGGCCGCGGTCAGCGGCAACTCGTCGCGCGGCGGGGCGTGCTGCCCGAGCGCGGCCAGGTCGTGCAGATACCGGTATTCGGCCATGGTCAGGCGGGCGACCCGGTCCAGGTAGCGGACCATGGCGGTGAGCACCTGTTCGGTGGGGCGGCCGCGTTCCCCGCGTTCCATCCGGGTGATGTAGCTGGCGCTCACCCCCGCCCCGAAGGCCAGCCGTTCCCGCGAGATTCCCCGCCGCTCGCGCAGTCGCCGCAGCGTGCCGCCGAAATTCGGCGGCGCGGGTGGGCCGGGGTCGTGGACCCCGCCACGATGCTCATGCCCTGCGCTGCCGATGGTCGACTCGGTCATCATCCCGCCCCCGGAATTCGCCCATCCGCCATGGATGGACCCTGAACATGTGGCTACTTCCTAGCAGCCTGCTACCGGGTCGGCAAGTCGGGAATCCAGCAAAAATGGGGGCAGAGCTGCGTATTTACCGTTTCGGACAGAAAATGCGGCCGTGACCGGCGGAAATTGACGGACCAGGCGGCACTCACTTTGTGTCCAGCCCCCTACTGCAACGATCCGCCGGGTGGATACGCCCCGGTAGGCCCGAATCCATTGCCCGCGATGTGAGGGGCAACCTGTGCGCGACCGACGAAACCGGCTGCGGGAGCAGGTATTCCGCGCGGGCATTAGCGGGCCATTGGTCGGTTGTTGGTGGGCGCGGCGAATCTCGGGTCGTACCGAACGACCACCGGTACCGAACGATCAAGGGACGACACCATGCGATACCGGATTCCGACCCTCGCCCTCGCCGCCGCGGCGCTGGCGGGCTCGACCGCCGCGTTCACCGGCGCCGCCGGCGCGACCGCGCCGTGGTGCACCACCTCGCGGATCCAGGCCTCGGTGACCGCGGGCGAGCAGCTCGGCTCCAACCTGCGCACCGCGAACATCACGCTGCGCAATGTCTCCGCGCAGACCTGCCGCACGCAGGGCTACCCGGGCGTGGACCTGGCGGTGTGGGGCCGGCCCGGACAGCACGCGGTGCGCAACGGCGCGACCGGCCACCCCATCGAGCTCGCCCCGGGACAGTCGGCGACGGCCACGCTCACCTACAAGTTCGGCGCGACCGACTGGATCGCCAACGAACTGATCGTCACCCCGCCCGACAACACCCGTCCACTGCGCCTGTACTGGGATTGGCGCAAGCTCGGCTCGGTCACCTTCGACCAGCCCGGCGCGGTCACCATCGGCCCGCTGCGCGCCTGACTCCCCCTGTCCCCGGCGGCGTGTCGAGAAATGGTGTCGGTTGGACGACGGATCGGTGGAGACACCGCCCGTCGGCGTGGCTGCCGCGTCGCGCCGACGAATGCTGATCCACTGATCATGATCATCGGCACCCGGTGAAGGAGGCACGCGATGGCAGTCCGACGCCGTCAATTACTGCTCGGATTCGCCGGAGCGAGCGGGCTGGTACTCGCGGGCTGTGGCCGGGACCATTCGGCGCCGTCCACGCCCGCCAAGATCCATTTCGAGCCCGCGCCGGGGCCGCGGCCGGTGTCGGCCCGCGCGCCCGGCACGGTGACCGTCACCGACGGCACCCTGACCTCGGTGGAATGGCTCGACGAGACCGGCCGCCCGCTGCCCGGCGCGCCGGCCGCCGACCACAAGAGCTGGGTCAGCGCCGAACCGCTCGGCTACGGCCACACGTACACGGTGAAAGCCGTGGCCAAGGGCGAGTCCGGCGACCTCACCGCGACCGCGAATTACACGACGCCCCAGCCCGATCGGATCATCGATGTCTCGCTGCGGTCGGCGAATCAGGTGGAGCTCGCCGAAAACGACACGTACGGCGTCGGTTTCGTGCTCGTCGCGCATTTCACCGAGGCCGTGGACCGCGTGGCCGCCGAAGCCGCGCTGAAAGTCGTGACCACGCCCGCCGTCGCGGGGGCCTGGTACTGGCTCGACGATCGCAACGCGCACTGGCGGCCCGAGCTCTATCACGCCCCCGGCACCCGGATCACGGTGACGGCGGACCTGTTCGGCGTCCCGCTCGGCGACGGCGCGTTCGGCCAACGCGATCAGCGGGTGTCGGTGACCATCGGCGCGGCGCACGTGGCGATCGCCGATGACGACACCAAGATGATCGACGTCTTCGACAACGGAAACCTGGTGCGCTCCATGCCGACGTCGATGGGCAGGGGCGGCAGCGCGGTGGTCGGCGGGCGCACACTGTCGTTCTGGACCCGGCCGGGCACCTACACGGTGCTGGACCGCACGGATCCGGTGATCATGGATTCGGCGTCCTACGGCCTGCCCACCAACACCAGCCTCGGCTACCGGACCACCATCCATCACGCGGTGCGGATCAGCCATGACGGCATCTACGTCCATGAGCTCGCGCAGAGCGTGTGGGCGCAGGGCAATACCAATGTCTCGCACGGCTGCCTCAACATCTCCCCCGACGACGCCACCTGGTTCTTCGACTTCGTCGTCCCCGGTGATGTGGTGGAGGTCCGCAATACCGGCGGCGAACCGCTCGACATCTGGCAGAACGGCGACTGGTCGATCCCGTGGCCGGAGTGGCAGCAGGGCCGGGCGTAGTCCTGACCTAGCGGCGCGCGCCGACGATCCGCAGCGCGAGGTCGACGTAGTAGTCGCCGATCTCCTCGGGCGAGAGCGGCCCGTCGTCGCGGTACCAGCGGGCCAGGTCGATGCCCAGCGACAGCAATGCCACCGCGGCCATGCGCGGATTCGGATTGTCGAACACGCCCGCCGCGACGCCGCGTTCGATGAGCTGCCGCATCTCGGTGTCGATGACGCGGCGGACGTCCTTGATCTCGCGCTGATGCTCGGGGCTCAGGGCGGCGAGCTCGTAGTTCACGACCCGCGCGCCGGTGTGCCCGCGGGCGTGGTCGATGGCGAAATCGCGCATCACCGCGACCAATTGCTCCACCGGGTCGCCGGAGGAAGACAGTGCGTCGCGCAGCCGGGCCAGGGTGTTCTCGTGCCCGGCGCGCGAAACCTGGTAGAGCAGTTCCTCCTTGGACCGGTGGTGCACGTAGATGGCCGCGGTGCTCAATCCGGCGATCGAGGTGATGTCACGGGTGGTGGAGCCGTGGAAGCCGCGCTCGGCGAAGGCGACGATCGCAGCGTCCAGCAGCCGTGCCCGCGTCTCGTCCGCGCGCGAGCGATCCTCTGATCCGGTCACCGGTACAGTCTCGCAGCCACCGGAGAACTTCCGGCGCGCGGCTAGCGGGCGCGCTTTCCCCACTCGGGGTCGCGACGGCGCAGTTCCCACTGGGCGATGGAACGCTTGTGCACCTCGTCGGGTCCGTCGGCCAGGCGCAGGGTGCGCATGTGGGCGTACATGTTGGCGAGCGGGAAGTCGTCGGAGACGCCGGCGCCGCCGTGCACCTGGATGGCGCGGTCGATCACCTTCAGCGCCACATTCGGGGCCGCGACCTTGATGGCGGCGATCTCGGTGCGGGCGGCCTTGTTGCCGACGGTGTCCATCAGGTACGCGGCCTCCAGGGTGAGCAGCCGGGCCATATTGATCTCGATGCGCGCCTCGGCGATCCAGTCCTGGATATTGGCCCGGTTGGCCACCGGCTCGCCGAAGGTGACGCGCGACTGCGCCCGGTCGATCATCAGGTCCAGGGCGCGTTCGGCCATGCCGACGGCGCGCATGCAGTGGTGGATGCGGCCGGGGCCCAGGCGGGCCTGGCTGATCATGAACCCGTCGCCCTCACCGGCGAGCAGGGCGGTGACGGGGACGCGCACGTTCTCGAAGAGCACCTCGGCGTGGCCCTCGCGGTCCTGGTAGCCGAAGACCGGCAGTCCGCGCAGCACGGTGACGCCGGGGGTGTCCATGGGCACGACCATCATCGACTGCTGACGGTGGGTGGGGGCGTCGGGATCGGTCTTGCCCATCACGATCATGACCTTGCAGTTCTTGTGCAGGGCGTTGGAGGTCCACCATTTGCGGCCGTTGAGCACGTACTCGTCGCCGTCGCGTTCCATGCGCAGCTGGATATTGGTGGCGTCGGAGCTGGCGACCGCGGGTTCGGTCATGGCGAACGCCGAGCGGATCTCGCCGTCGAGCAGCGGGCGCAGCCACTGTTCCTGGTGTTCGGGGGTGCCGAACAGGGTCAGCACCTCCATATTGCCGGTGTCGGGGGCGTTGCAGTTGGTGGCCTCGGGCGCGAGAACCACACTGCGGCCCATGATCTCGGCCAGGTGCGCGTACTCCAGGTTGGCCAGTCCCGGGCCCCATTCCGGGTGCGGGTGGAAGAGGTTCCACAGGCCGCGCTTGCGGGCCTCGGCCTTGAGCTCCTCGAGCACCGGCGGATGGAAGTGCGGATCCCCGGATTCCGCCATCTGCGCCTCGTACACCGCTTCGGCCGGATAGACGCGCTCGTCCATGAAGGCGAGCAGCTCGTCCCGGTATCCGCGGGCCCGCTCCGACAGCTCGAACATCGACAACTCCTGATCGTAGGAAGCGCACAGTGTTTACTGACTCGCCAGGAACGTTATCCGAACTTGATTCCGGATTCAAGTACGGCCGCTCGACACGCACTCTTTATTGTGCACCAACAGATTTGGATAATTCCGAATGCGGCTTCAAGTTTGAGATAGGTTACGCCGGACGAGGTGCCGAGCTTGTTCGCCATCGCGCCGTGAACCGCGATGCGGCCTGACCGCTGAGCGGAGACGAAAACGGTGCCGTGACATCGGGTGTCACGGCACCGTCTCGGGCGAAGCGGCCGGTCTCGGATGTACCTAGTCCCCGATTCCGTGCCCCGCCATCGGAAGATCGATCAGGGTGGCGAGCGTCGCGCGGTGACGCCCAGCACTGCCCAGACCGATCTGGTCCGCTTCGGCGCGGCGGTCATCGGCCGATCTCCTTGACGGCGTCGATCCCGGCTTGCAGCAGCGGTTCGACGGCGTCGCCGATGGTGTCGAATCCGGCGCCCACGGTCTGGCCGTGCAGGTAGCGGTAGTGGATGCCTTCGAGGATGGCGGCCAGTTTGAAGGCGGCCAGTCCCTGGTAGAACCCGAAGTTCGCGAGGTCGCGGCCGCTGTGCTCGGCGTAGCGGGCGAGGGTCTCGGCCTCGGTGAGATAGCCGGGGGCGCCGGACATGTCGCCGGGCACGCCCAGATCGCCCAGCCGCTGATACAGGGTCAGCAGGGCGACGTCGGTGAGCGGGTCGCCGACGGTAGCCATCTCCCAGTCGACGACGGCGGCCACTCGGTCCTGGGCGTCGACGAGGACGTTGTCGAGCCGGTAGTCGCCGTGCACGATGCCGTCGGGCGACTGCTCGGGCTGCTCCGCGGCGAGCAGCGCGTAGAGCGCTTCGGCGGCGGGCAGATCGCGGGTGTAGGAGGCGTCGAGCTGCTTCTTCCAGCGGTGCACCTGCCGGGTGAGGAAGCCGCTCGCCTTCCCGAAGTCCCCGAGCCCCACCGATTCCGGGTCGACGCCGTGCAGTGCGGCCAGCGCGTCGACCATGCCCTCGGAGATCACGCGGGTCCGCTCCGGTCCGAGCGCCTCGAGTTCGGCCGCCTCCCGATAGGGCACGCCCGCAACGTTTTCCATGAGATAGAACGGTGCGCCCAGGATGTCGGGGTCGGTGCACAGCACGTAGGTGCGCGGGACCGGGACGGCGGTGTCGGCCAGGGCGCTCATGACCCGGAACTCGCGGCCCATATCGTGCGCGGTGGCCAGCACGTGCCCCAGCGGCGGGCGGCGCAGGATCCATTCGGAGACACCGTCTCCCACCACATAGGTGAGATTGGAGCGGCCGCCGGAGATGAGCCGTCCGGCCAGCGGCCCCGCCGCGAAGCCGGGCCGGGCGCCTTCCAGCCACGTGGCGAGCCGGGTCAGGTCCAGCCCGGGCAGCTCGCCGCCCGCCGGGGCGCTGTTCGGCGCGCTCATCACGGCACCAGCAGGGCGACGTGCTCGGCGACGCAGGCCGGTTTGGCGGAGCCGTCGATTTCCACCGTGACCCGCGCGACCAGTTGCACGCCGGCGTTCGTCGGGGTCAGCGACACCAGTTCGACGCCCGCCCGGACCCGGGAGCCGACCGGCACGGGCGCCGGGAAGCGAACCTTGTTGGCGCCGTAATTGATTCCCATCGACAGCCCCTCGACCGTGTACACGCTGCCGGTGAGCATCGGCAGCAGCGACAGGGTCAGGAAGCCGTGCGCCACGGTCGCCCCGAACGGTCCCGCGGCGGCGCGTTCGGCATCGACGTGGATCCACTGGTGGTCACCGGTGGCGTCGGCGAACAGGTCGATCTGCTGCTGGGTCACGGTATGCCAGTCGCTGTAACCCAGATGGGTGCCGACGGCCTTCTCCAGTTCGGGCAAGCCCTGGAATACCCGCATCGCTCGCGTTCCTTCCGTTCCGATCGTGCCGCGCGGCTAGTTCTTCGGCCCGCCGGCCACGTAGATGACCTGGCCGGACACGAAGCCCGCGCCCTCGCTGACCAGGAACGAGACGGTGTGCGCGATGTCCTCCGGCTTGCCCGACCGCGCCACCGGGATGGTCGCGATCAGGGCCTGGCGGAAGTCCTCGAAGGACATGCCGAGGCGTTCGGCGGTGGCGTGGGTCATCTCGGTCTCGATGAAGCCGGGCGCGATCGCGTTGGCGGTGACGCCGAACTTGCCGAGTTCGAAGGCGAGGGTCTTGGTGAAGCCCTGGATCCCGGCCTTGGCGGCGGAGTAATTGGCCTGGCCGCGATTGCCCAGCGCCGAGGTGCTCGACAGGTTCACGATGCGGCCGAAGCTCTGCTCCACCATGTACTTCTGCACGGCCTTGGTGCACAGGAACGCGCCGCGCAGATGCACGCCCATGACGGCGTCCCAGTCGTCGACGGTCATCTTGTACAGCATGTTGTCGCGGATGATGCCCGCGTTGTTGATCAACACGGTCGGCGCGCCGAGCTCGGCGGCCACCCGTTCCACCGCGGCGGTCACCGACTGCTCGTCGGACACGTCCGCACCGAGGGCGACGGCCCGGCCACCGGCCGCCTCGATCTCGGCGACCACCGGCTTGCAGGCGGATTCGTCCAGATCCAGCACGGCGACGGCCATCCCGTCGGCCGCCAGCCGCCGTGCCACGCCCGCGCCGATGCCGCGCGCGGCCCCGGTAACGATCGCTACCCGCTGTGTTTCGTTGCTCATAGGGTTCTCCCGAGGGGATTAGGGGGTGTGGACGACACGGCCGACGGTCTTGCCGTCGGCCAGGCGCTGAACGCCGTCGGCGAGGTCCGCCAGGGACAGTCGCTCGCTGACCAGGGGCCGGATCGCGCCGTCAGCGGCCAGCCGGGTCAGTTCCCGGTGGCAGTGGGCGACCGCCGCGCGGTCGTGGGTGTTGTAGAGACCCCAGTGCAGTCCGACGATCGAATAATTCTTCACCAGCGCGTGGTTCAGGGCGGCGCTTTGGATCTCACCGCCCGCGAAACCGACCACCAGGATGCGGCCCTCGAACGCGACGCACTTGGTCGACCGCGCGTAGGTGTCGCCGCCGACCGGGTCGTAGACGATGTCCGCGCCGCGATTGTCGGTGGCGGCCTTCACGATCTCGACGAAATCCTGCGTCCTGCGGTCGATCACGATGTCCGCGCCGAGCTCGCGGGCGTACTCCGCCTTCTCCGGACCGCCGACCACGCCGATGACCCGGGCGCCGGCGGCCTTGCCGAGCTGGATGGCGGCGCTGCCGACACCGCCCGCGGCCGCGTGCACCAGGAGGGTCTCCCCCGGACGCAGGGCGGCGCGCCGATGCAGGCCGAACCAGCCGGTCTGATAGCCGATGTACAGGGCCGCCGCCTCGGCGTCGTCGAGATCCGGTGGCGCGGAGAAGGTCTGGTTCGCGTTCATCACGGCGTATTCGGCGAACCCGCCGTGCGGCAGGGCGGTCCCACCCAGTACACGCTCGCCGACGGCGAACCCGGTCACGTCCTCGCCGAGGGCCACCACCTCACCGCACAGCTCGATGCCCGGCGCGAACGGCAACTCCGGCCGCACCTGGTACTGACCGCGGCACATGAGGACATCGGGGAAGTTCGCCGCAGCACCGAGCACCCGCACGACCAGTTGCCCCGGCCCGGCCTCGGGACGGGCGACCGTGTCCAGGCGCATGACCGTCGCGGGCTCGCCCAGTTCGTGGACCCGCCACGCCAGCATGTCCGCCACTAGACGCCGCCGGTGAGGGTGATGCCGCCGTCGACGACGAGCAATTGCCCGGTGAGCCAGGCGGAGTCGGCCGAGAGCAGGAACGCGACCACGCTCGCGATGTCCTCGGGCACGCCCAAGCGCTTGAGCGGGTAGGTGGCCGCGATGGCTTCCTCGCGGCCCTCGTAGAGCGCGGTCGCGAACTTGGTCTTCACCACCGCCGGGGCGACCGCGTTCACCCGGATGTCCGGGCCGAGCTCGACCGCGAGTTCCTGGGTGATGTGGGTGAGCATCGCCTTGCTCGCGCCGTAGAAACCGATCCCGGGCGCGGGCTTGATCCCGGCCACCGAGGAGACGTTCACGACCGCGCCGCCGTGATCCTGCATCCAAGCGCCGTACGCCTGCTGTACCCACGACAGCGCGGCCAGGCAGTTGACCTCGACGATCTTGCGAGCCGCCTCGAGGTCGAGCTGCATCATGGTCCCGTAGACCGGGTTGACGCCGGTGTTGTTGACCAGCAGGTCGGCGCTGCCGAAGGTGTCGACGGCCCGCTTCACCGTCTCGGCCTGATGGGCCACGTCGTCGGCGCGACCGGCCACGGCCAGCGCCTTGTCCGGTCCGCCCAGCGCCGCCACCGCCTCGTCGAGGGCATCCTGCTTGCGGGCGGTGATGACGACCCGCGCGCCCTCGTCCACCAGGCGCTGCGCGATGCCGAGCCCGATCCCGCGGCTCGCGCCGGTGACGATGGCGGTCTTGCCCTCGAATCTGGTCATGTGAGAGTCCTCCGATGGTCGGTGCGGTCCGGCGAGCGGGCAACTTACTAAGCGCTTAGTTCTTCGGACACCATGCTCGAAAAGCCCATCCCGGTCAATACCGGCAGCATCGAACCCTGCGTGTGATCTGTCGCACACGCAGGGTGAAAGTGCAGTTCATACACCGGTTATCAGGCCACTGTTGAAACCTGATTCAGATTCACGACCGTCTGCGCGGCTGCACGCGGCTAGCGGTGCAGCCGCCGGTTCGGCGGCGCGGGCTCCGAACGCGCGAACTGCCCGGGGGTCTGCCCCTTCCAATCGCGGAACGCCGTCGCGAACGCCGACACGCTGGTGTAGCCGAGGCGCGTGGCCACCGTGTCGACGGTGAATCCGGTGGCCAGCAATTCCTCCGCGAGCAGGCCCGTCGTCTCACAGGCCAGTTCCCGGAAGGTGGTGCCCTCGTCGGCCAGGCGGCGACGCAGGGTGCGCACGCTCATGTGCAGGTCGGCGGCGATGGCGGCCTGGTCGATGGCCCGGCCGTGGCGCATGAGCAGGCCGCGCACCTGGCCGGCCAGCCCGACCCGGGCGCGGCGGCGTTCCACGATCTCGGCGCACAGCTGCTCGTACTGGCGGCGCAGCATCGAATTCGCCTGCGGCATAGGGCGTCGCAGGTCGGCGGCGTCGAGGACCAGCACGTCGGCGGGCCGGTCGTAGCCGATATCGCCGATCCCGAGCAGCATGCCGACCGCCTCGTAGACCAGCGCGTAGGGCAGGGTCAGCTCCAGGCGGCGCACCTGGATGTCCCAGTTCAGCAGCTCGCGCTGGATGATGCGCAGCGCCGCCAGGTCGCGTTCGATGGCGAAGCGGCGCAGTCGGGGCGGCACCGGCTCGGTGTCGAGGGTGACCAGCACCCGGTCCTGCGCGTCCGCGATGCCGAATAGGCAGTAGGCGAAGGACAATTCGGCGTGCCGCGCCCACAGCTCGGCCATCTCGCGGACGGTGGAGCAACTGCTCATGGCGATGCCGAGGCCGCCGAGCATGCTCAGATGCACCGAAAACCCGGCCAGCAGGCCCAAACCCGGCTCGTCGCCGGTGGCGTCCAGGATATTCTCGATGAGCCGGAACTCCTGGGCGATTCCTATCTCGATGTCCGGGTCGTCGAGATCTGCCTCGCTGAGCCCCGTCCCGGCCAGGACGGCGGCTCTGGTCATCGCGCGGCTAGTGGCGAACTCGACCAGCACGGCAGCGCTGTGTATCGAACGGACACACCAGGAGTCGTCGAGCATGTCGCAGATGATCTCCCATCCGATCCCCGCGAATGGCCCAATTGAGCAATTCTTCAGCTAATTTTGAGCGACCTCGGGCGTGTCGCCCGCGCGCCCTTCGTCCGGGCCCCGTGTGCCACACGCCACGCGCATCCGTGGCCTGGCCCAAATCCGCAGAGGCGTGGCCCCGCGGTGCACCCCGGACCCGACGACCCCGGCCCTAGCAGACCGGCATCGACGGCCTTGCGCAGCCGTTCCTCACCCGCGCGACGCTCGACATCGGAGATCCGAATGTCGTTGGGGTGCAATGGTTCGTTCACCGCATCGATCCTGCCATTCCGGGCTCCGGCACGCCCGGTTCCCGGTCAGGGGCGGGACGTCAGCGCGCCCATCGTGAGCGCGACCAGCCGGGCGATGCCCGCGTCGTCGCTCGTCTCGGCGGCCGCGCCCAGGGCGTGCAGGCTGTAGGCGGCTAGTTCGGCGGCGGGCACGTCGTCGCGCAGGTCGCCGGAACGCACTCCCTCCTCGACCAATTGACCGATCAATTCGCGAAGCTGGTTGTGCGCGTGGACGACCTGCTCGTCGGGGTGTAGGAAGGCCACCAATTCCCGGTCGTGGCCGCGGCTTTGCCGGGCGATGTGCGCGTAGCTGGTCAGCACCGCCGCCAGCCGCTCCCCCGGCGAGCCCGCACCGTCGCGCACCGCCGCGAGTTCGCGCAGGTGCCCGTCGATCCGGCGCACATGCCAGGTCCGCAGGACGGTCTCGACATCGGAGAAGTACTTGTACAGCGTGGCCCGCCCAATCCCGGCCCGCTCCGCGATCTGCGACATCGTCACCCCGCGCAACCCACGATCGGAGGCCAGCGCACCCGCCGCGTCCAGGATCGCCTCCCGCACCTGACCCCGATGCGCCTCGATCGTCTCGTTCCACAGCTTCGGCACAGCTCGACTATACGTTCTGACCTCCACCTGAACAGTCAGCATTGACCACAGACACCCTGTCTCGATAAATTGGAAAACACCCCGCCGACCTGGAGGTCGAGCGACGCGGCCTCCTGTCCCCGGTCGTGGATCGGCGGCCGGCCACCGATCCTCAGCGCACGTAGGACAGGATGCCCATCATGCCCGCTTCGCCGTGATAGGCGTTGTGGCAGTGCAGCATCCACTGGCCGGGGTTGTCGGCGTCGAAGTCGACTTCCACGGTCTGCATGGGCGTGACGATGGAGGTGTCCTTGCGCGGGCCCGTGCCGTCGCGGTTGACGACCTGGTAGGTGTGGCCGTGCAGGTGCATGGGGTGGAACATCATCGACTGGTTGCGGAAGCGCAGGCGGATGCGCTGCCCCTGGGAGACGTTCAGCATGGCGTGGTCGGGGTATGCCTTGCCATTGATGGTCCAGACGTAGTTCTTCATGTCCGAGCCGAGGGTGACGTCGAGGGTCTGGTCGGGTTGTTTCGGCTGGAGGCGAACGGGTTCGGCGGAGGTCAGGCGGTCCGCGGTGAGCGGTGCGACAGCGAGTTCGGCGGGTTGCGCATCGGCTGGGGGCGGGGTGCCGCCGCCGGTGCGGACCAGCGCGAAGACGCGGCCGGGTTTGCCCTCCGCGGCGGCGACCAGCGGGAAGACGCCGTCGGTCAGTTCGACGATGGCGTCGTAGCGTTCACCCATTCCGATGAGCAGGCTCGCGGTGGTGACGGGCCGCACCGGGTAGCCGTCGGTGTGGGTGACGCGGAGTTGATGCCCGCCCAGCGCGACCCGGAACGCGGTGTCGGCGGCGGCATTGATGATCCGCAGCCGCATGCGCTGGCCGGGCCGGGCGGTGAATACCGTTGGGTCGGTGCCGAGTTTGCCGTTGATCAGGAAGTACGGGTAGGTGACGTCCCCGGCATCGGAGCCGAGCGGCGCGTTGGGATCGGCGGACATGGACATGCCGCCGCCCATGGTCATACCGCCGTGGTTCATGCCGGACCCGCCCATATTCATCCCGGCCATGCCCTTGTCCCGCAGCTGCCGCAACTCCTGGTCGGGGTCGCGGCCGGCGACGCCGTCGAGCCAATCGTCCAGTACCACTACGGCTTCCACGTCGTAGTCCTTGCCGTCGGCTGGGTCCTCCACGATGAGCGGCGCGTACAGGCCGCGGTCGAGCTGGACGCCGACGTGCGGGTGGAAGAAGTAGGTGCCGGGGTCGGGCGCGGTGAACTCGTAGCGGAAGGTCCCGCCGGGCGCGATCGGCGGCTGCGTGACGTCGGGGACGCCGTCCATGTCATTGCGCAGGGCGATGCCGTGCCAGTGCACGGTGGTCGGGGCGGGCAGCGCGTTGGTGACGTCGGCGCGCACCACTTCGCCCTTGGCGACACGGATCTCGGGTCCGGGCACCCGGCCGCCGAAGACCCAGGTCGGCACCCGCACGCCACCCAGGTCGACCACGGTCGGCTCGGCACGCAGGCTCACCTCGCGCACGGCCGCGCCCGCCGCGCGGCGAGCGGCCTCGGCGGCCCGCACAGCCTCGGAGTCCGGTGTCACGAGCCCACGCGCGGGGGCCGGATTCTTCGAGCAGGCGGCCAGCGTCACGGCGGCCGCGGCACCGGCGCCGACGGCGAACAGCCCGCGCCGGGTCAGCGGACGCGCGAGCGGGGAACGGTTGGAGGACATGATTTCTCCCTGAGTTGTCGAGTTCTGGGCGCGCCCGCAGGGGGCGCCGGCCGGGATCGGAAAGTCGGCCGCGCCCCCGATCCGGGCGCGGCGCACGACCTGTCAGATCCGCAGAATGGACAGTTCGGAGAGGGAGAGTGAGGTCCAGGGCGGGGGACGTTCGCGGTGAATCCGCCACGTCGCGAGCGCCGGTGGACGGATATCGCGGGACCTGTCGGTGATCCAGCCCAGGAGAACCAGGCCGATGCCGAGCATCAGCCCGGACAGGACCAGGTAGTCACAGCCGTGCGAGCTCGTGTGCCCGCCGGAATGATCGCCCTGGGGGCCGGGCGCGTGACCCGAAGCCGTCATCGATCCGGCCATCACCACACTCGGCCCGGAGGCCGCGGGCATATCGTGGCCCGCCGAGAAAAAACCGGCGTGCATGGCCGCGATCCCGAGCAGCAGCGCCAGCACACCGAGCAGCCGGACGTATCCGGTCGCTCCCGGCGCAACGCGCTGATCAGCCACGTCACCCATAGTAGTCGCCGACGGACGGCCACCCCCCAGGGGTATTGAACGCCACAGTGCCCGCTGGGGCCGCTACAGCAGGCTGTCGGTGGCCAGCCGGGCCAGGCAGGTATCGAGAACATCGGCGGCGGAACCGGATTCCTCGCCCGCGGCCCACAGTTCGGTGGCCAGCCGCACGGCGGTATTGGCCATGGCCGCGGCCAGCGCCACGTCGAGGTCGTCGGCGGCGCGGCCGGTGCGGGCGGCGATGATCGGGATGAGCTGGGTCTCGCAGTCGTACTGCACTCGCAGCCAGGTCGCGCGCAGCGCCGGGAGCTGGGTGGCGGCCCGCACCAGCGGCCGCAGCCGGTTCTCGACGATGCCCTCGGCGGCCAGCGTGCCCAGGGTCGCGATCCGATAGGACCGGCTCAGCGCCTCACGCAGCGGCAGTTCCGGCGGGCACGCGGCCAGTTCGTCGGCCCAGGCCTGGGTGCCGATGGCCAGCAGTGGCGCGACCACGTCCTCCTTGCCCGCGAAATAGCGGTAGAAGGTGCGCAGGCCCATGCCGGCTGCCGCGGCGATCTCCTCGACCGTGGTTGCGGCGTAACCGTTTTCGATGAACAGGTGCGCCGCCACCGTGGCCACTTCGCGGCGCGTGGCCGCACGGCGGGTCTCGCTCAGGGCCGGTCGCCCGGCACGGTTTCGCTCGCTGCTCACCCGGGAACTGTACCGAGACCGAAAACGTTTCCTGGCGCTGCGTGCCATTTTCGGCATATCGTGTCAGAAACCAGCTTCACCGACGAAGCTGGTTGAACCGATCAGGAAGTGACCCATGAACCGTCTCGAGCAGCGCCGCATTCTGGTTACCGGTGCCGGATCCGGCATCGGCCAGGCCACCGTCCTCCGCCTGCTGTCCGAAGGCGCGGTCGTCGCCGGGGCCGACGTCAATGTCGAGGGCCTGGAACTGACCCGCAAGCGGGCCGCCGAGGCCGGCACCGACGCCCGCTTCACCACGGTCGAGATGAACATCGGCCAGGAGTCCGAGGTCATCGCCGGCGTGCGCACCGCCATCGAGGCGCTGGGCGGCTTGGACGCGCTGGTGAACGCGGCGGGCATGCTGCGCGCGGCCCACACCCACGAGACGTCCCTCGACCTGTGGAACCAGATCATCAATGTCAACCTCACCGGCACCTTCCTGGTGACCCGGGAGGCCCTGCCCGCGCTGCTGGCGAACCCGCGCAGCACGGTCGTCAACTTCAGTTCCACCTCGGCCACCTTCGCGCACCCGTACATGGCCGCGTACTCGGCGAGCAAGGGCGGCGTTCAGACGCTGACCCACGTGCTGGCCCTGGAATACGGCAAGCAGGGTCTACGCGCGGTGAGCGTGGCGCCCGGCGGCATCAAGTCCGGCATCACCGACGCCACCCCCGGCTATCTGCCGCAGGACTCCGACTGGTCGCTGTTCGGCCGCCTGATCGCCATACTGCCGCAGGACAATCCGGAGGAGCTGGCGGGCCCGGAGAACGTGGCCGGCGTCATCGCCATGCTGGTCTCCGACGACGGCCGCTTCATCAGCGGCACCGAGATCCGCATCGACGGCGCGGCGCACACGTAATCACCCGGCGCGCATTCGCTTCGAATACGGCTGGGCCCCGATCGGTGATCCGATCGGGGCCTCGCCACCTCGGCCGGGCGGCCGACACGATCAACTCGCCGCGCCGACCAGTCCGCGCACGATGCCGTCCGCGGTGCCCGACGGCCATTCCAGGGCCGCGTCGAGCTTGGCCAGCAGATCCTCGGCGGGCTCCTCGATCAGGCACCGCTCGATCTGGCTGATCGAACCCGCCGACGGGCCGCCCTTCTTCGCCACATCGGCCTGCGTCCAGCCGTTCTCCTTGCGACGCGCCTTGACCCGCTCGGCCAGCGCCTTGATGTCCGGCTGCCCGGCAGCGGATTCCGAAACCGCGGCCGCGGGCGCGGCAACCTGCTCCACGACCGGCTGCTCCGCGACGGCCACCGGGGCCACCGGCTCGGCGGCGACGGCCGCGTCCCGCTTCACCTGCGCGGCCTCCGGCCGCGTCTTCCCGGAAGTCATCAGTCCCTGCGTAATGAGCCGAGACCGCTTCCGCCTACCCATCTTCCCCATATACCGCTCCTCGATCCGCATCCCAGCCTTCGCTGAAGCACCGGATAGGTTGCCATAAGTTCGCGAGAATCCCTCGCCATCGGCGAATGTCGGCGTGGCAACACGCGAAAACGGCAGATACCGAGGAGTATCTGCCGGTTTCGGGGCGAATGCCAGATCAGTCCGCGAGGGCGTAGCCCGCGTCGGCGACCGCGGCGGCGAGGGCGCCGGACGCGATCGGGGCATCGCTGTCGACGACGACGCGGCCGCTGTCGACGTCCACGTTCACGCCGGTGACGCCGGAGATCTTGCCGACCTCCTCGCTCACGGAGTTCGCGCAGCAGCCGCAGGTCATTCCGGTGACGGTGACGGTGGTGGTGCTCATGACTTGGACTCCTCTTCGCTTGGGACAGCCGGTTCCGGCCGCTCCTTCGTCGCTACCATACCCCCCTATAGTATTTCGTCAACAGGCCGGAGTCGCCTCGGGGCCCGTGGGCCGCATCACACGAACCGGAGTTGCGCATACCCCCTAGGGGTATTACCGTCCCTCCTGTCGAACACCACGAAGAGGAGAATTCCGATGCAATCCGCCCCCATGCTCACCTCCCTCTTCCGCAATCGGGACTATCTGCGACTGTTCACCGCGCAGGTCTCGGGTCTGTTCGGCACCGGATTGACCACCGTCGCACTGGGTTTGCTGGCCTACGATCTGGCGGGCGGCGCGGCCGCGGCGGTGCTGGGGACCGCGCTCACCATCAAGATGCTGATGTACGTGACCGTCGCGCCGGTGGTGGCCGCGTACGCGCATCGCCTGCCCCGCCGTGGTTTTCTGACCGGACTGCACCTGGTGCGCGCCGCCGTCGTGCTGGCACTGCCGTTCATCGATCAGATCTGGCAGATCTACGTCCTGATCGCGATCCTGCAAACCGCCTCGGCCGCATACACACCCACCTATCAGGCGGTCATCCCCGACATCCTGCCCAACGAGCGCGAGTACACCCGCGCGCTGTCGGCGGCGCAGCTGGCCGCCACCATGGAGACGCTGCTGAGCCCCATGCTCGCCGCGGCCGCCCTGACCGTCATGAGCTTCCACTGGCTGTTCGTGGGCACCGCGATCGGCTTCGCGGTCTCGGCGGTCCTGGTGCTGACCACCCGGATCCCGAACTCGACTGCCACCGGCGGTGATTCGTTCCGGGAGCGGATCACCGCCGGGGTGCGGATCTTCGTCGCCACCCCGCGGCTGCGCGGACTGCTCGGACTGAATCTGGTCGTCGCGGCGGCCGGTTCGGTGATCATGGTCGATACCGTCAACTACGTCCGCGACACCCTCGGCGGCACCCAGTCCGGCGTGGCGATGCTGTTGGCGGCCAACGGTTTCGGCACCATGCTGGTGGCGCTGTCGCTCCCCCGCGTGCTGGATCGGATCGGCGCGCGCCCGGTCATGCTGACCGGCGCGGCCACCCTGCTGACCGGCCTGGCCGCCACCATCGCGCTGTCACTGGCCGACGCGGGTGACTGGCGATGGGTTGCGGCCCTGGCGGTGTGGGCCACCGTGGGCGCGGGCACCGCGGCCATCCTGACCCCCACCGGTCAGGTGCTGCGTCGCTCCTCGCGGGCGTCGGATCGTCCCGCGCTGTTCGCGGCCCAGTTCTCGCTCTCGCACCTGGCGTGGCTGCTGACCTACCCGGTCACCGGATTACTCACCACCACAACGGGATTCACCGTCACCTGGGTGACCCTGGCGGCGCTGGCGACGGCGGGCACCACCGTGGCGGCGCGGATGTGGCCGCGCGAGGATCCGGAGGTGATCACCCACCTGCACCCGGTCGGCAGCATCGATCCGGAGCGGCTGGGCGACGCGGAACTGCGGGCCGACGGCTTCTACGTCCACACCCACCCGTACGTGATCGACGCCGATCACCTGCGGTGGCCGGTCCGGACGCGACGCGGACTGGAGGTTCCGACCGCGGCCTGAGGCCGGACGGCCGACGGCAGGCACCCGCCCCGGGTGCCTGCCGTTTTGTATTGCCCTCCGGACCGACACTGGCGAGTGCGAGCACAGAAGAGGGTCGCCCGATCGGGGTTTACGCCCGGTTCGCGCCTGCCTAGCGTGGAGTGGGTCGGCAGGTCGCACCGATGGGCGGCCAAGATCGGGGCCCGCGTGTCGTCCGGCGCGCGCACCCCGGCGGTGGGTGTGACCGTGTGGGCGCGGCGCGGCGGGCTCGGCGACGCGGTCACCTGGCTCGTTCTCGACGAACCGGCGACCTTGCGGAAGTACCGCAGCACCTCGGACACGCCCTTGACAGCGGCCGAACTGGACGCCGCGGGCCGCCGCTGAACCCGACCCCACGGCCAGAATCCGCCAACCACGCCGACTAGCGGCGGCGGATGATCGTATTCGCCCGGCCATCAGGCAGACTCGGAGCCGATAAACCGAACCTTGCTTCGAGGAGTAACCGTATGCGCAAAATCCTGCCCGCTTCCCTCCTGGCCGCCAGCGCCATCGGCGCGATGCTCGTCCTCCCCGCCGGCACCGCCAGCGCGCTGTCCCCCGCCTGCCAGACCGCCGGCGACATCTACAACAGCTACGGCTCGCTGGGCCCGAGCCCGCAGCAGCGTCGCGAGGTCGCCGACCGCCTGCGCGCCATCGAGGCCTCGGGCGACGAGCGCACCGCCATCGACAACTTCGCCAACGCCCTCGCCAACGGCGACGTGTCCCAGATCAGCACCATGGGCGTCCTGCTCAACGGCATCTGCGGCCGGGGCTAGTCCTCCGCAGTCCGCAGCACACTTCGGGCC